>DASZLW010000278.1:0-4608 GCA_035552175.1 Gaiellaceae bacterium
GATCGTCTCGTGCTCGATCAGGATCTGCGAGATCCGGTGGAGGTCGTCCATGTGCTCGCGCAGCACCTTGAGGGCGAGCTCGTGCCCGTCCTCGATGATCCGGCGGACCTCGTCGTCGATCTCGCGTGCCAGCTCGTCCGAGTAGTCGGGCTCGTGGCCCATCTCCCGGCCCAGGAACGGCATGCTGGTGTCGCGACCGAGAACGCGCGGGCCGAGCTTCTCGCTCATCCCGTACCGCATCACCATCTGCTTCGCGGTGTGCGTGATCCGCTCGATGTCGTTCGCGGCCCCGGTCGTGACCTCGTTGAACACGAGCTCCTCCGCGGCGCGCCCGCCGAGCGTCATCGCGATCTCCTCCTGCAGCGCCTGCTTCGTCTGCATGTACCGATCCTCGGTCGGGAGCGAGATCGTGAGCCCGAGGGCCTGGCCGCGCGAGACGATCGTGATCTTGTGGATGGGGTTCGTGCTCTCGAGGAAGTGGCCGACGAGTGCATGGCCCATCTCGTGGTAGGCGGTGATCCGCTGCTCCTTCTCGGAGAGCAGGCGCGCCTTCTTCTCGGGCCCCGCGATCACGCGCATGATCCCTTCCTCGAGATCCTCCTGGCCGATCACCTTCTTGCCGTGGCGCGCAGCGAGGAGCGCAGCCTCGTTGACGAGGTTCGCGAGGTCGGCACCGGTGAACCCGGGCGTTCCGGCGGCGAGCGAGTCGAGGTCGATCTCGGGCGCAAGCGGCTTGCCCTTCGAGTGCACCTCGAGGATCTTGCGGCGGCCGTTGCGATCGGGGCGGTCGACGACGATCTGGCGGTCGAAGCGGCCCGGGCGAAGCAGCGCCGGGTCGAGGATGTCGGGCCGGTTCGTCGCGGCGATCAGGATGATGTTGTCCTTCATCTCGAAGCCGTCCATCTCGACGAGGAGCTGGTTGAGCGTCTGCTCGCGCTCGTCGTGTCCGCCGCCGAGGCCGGCGCCGCGATGGCGGCCGACCGCGTCGATCTCGTCCATGAAGACGATGCACGGCGAGGCCTGCTTGGCCTGCTCGAACAGGTCACGGACACGCGAGGCGCCGACGCCGACGAACATCTCGACGAAGTCCGAGCCGGAGATGGAGAAGAACGGGACGCCCGCTTCGCCGGCGACCGCGCGGGCGAGCAGCGTCTTGCCGGTACCGGGAGGCCCGTAGAGCAGGACGCCCTTGGGAATCCGTGCGCCGAGCGCCTGGAACTTCTTCGGGTTCTCGAGGAACTCCTTGATCTCCTGCAACTCCTCGACCGCCTCGTCGACGCCGGCCACGTCCTTGAAGCCGATCTTCGGCGAGTCCGGCGCCATCCGCTTGGCGCGTGACTTGCCGAAGCTCATCACCTTCGAGCCGCCGCCCTGCATCTGGTTCATCAAGAAGATCCAGAAGCCCAAGATCAACAGGAAGGGCAGGAACTGGAAGATCCCGGCGGCCCACGAGAAGCCCCCGACGCCCTTCGAGTCGAACGTCACGTTGTTCTTCTGCAACAGGTTCTGGAACTCGGTCGCGGACTGGTCGGTCGGATAGTGAACCGTGACGGCGTTCTTGCCGCCGACCTGCGTCGCCGTGATCGAGCGCTTGCTCGGGTTGAAGATGACGGACTCGAACTTCACCTTCCCGCTCGAGATGTCGTCCACGAGAGCCGAGTACGTCTTGATCGACGGGATCGCATGCTTCGGCTTCGACATCAGCGAATTGCTCGCCAACCAGATGACGAGGACGATCGCGAGGATCGGAATGATCGCGCTGCGGAAGAGTCTGCTCACAGGTCCTTCTCGAAGGGTACCGGAACGATTTCGTTCGACGTGCGCGCTTTACACGGCGAGGGTCATACCCCTTCCGGCATCAGATGATCGTGGAGCACGCCGACGTACGGCAGATTCCGGTACCGCTCGGCGAAATCGAGCCCGTACCCGATCACGAACCTGTTCGGGATCTCGAAGCCCGTGTACCTCACCTCGACCTCGACCTCGCGGCGGTCGGGCTTCGTGAGGAGCGCGCAGACGGCGAGGCTCGCGGGGTCGCGGGACTCGAGATTGCGGACGAGGTAGGAGAGCGTGAGCCCGGAATCGATGATGTCCTCGATCACGAGGACGTGCCGGCCCTCGATGTTGATGTCGAGGTCCTTGAGGATGCGGACGACGCCCGAGGAGTCGGTCGACGCGCCGTAGCTCGAGATCGCCATGAAGTCGATCTCGCAGGGGACGTCGATCGTGCGCATCAGGTCGGCCATGAAGAACACGGCCCCCTTGAGCACCCCGACGAGGAGCAACTCGCGTCCGGCGTAGTCGTTGGTGATCTCTTCGCCGAGCTCGCGGATCCGCTCCTGCAGGCGCTCTGCGTCGATCAGGATCTCCCCGACCGCACGTTCCAGCTCGCTCTGGTTCATCGTCGCATCAGCCTGACTGTCGCATCAGCTTTCACCCGCATCAGCTTTCACCGGCGGATCGCCTCCACGCCGTCTGCCTCGACGATACCGGGAACGGCCACCACCTCGTCACCCCGGCAGACGAGCGGCCAGCCCTCGCGGTCCGAGCGCGGGATCTTCGCGTCGACGAACACGTCCTGGATCTTCTTGCTGCGCCCGGCGAGCCTGTCGCCCGCACGCCAGCCGCGGACGACGAGGCCCGGCAGCTGCGAGGCGATCCGCCAATCGCCCCAGTGGATCTCGCCGTCGAGCCGGACGGGGCCCCGCTCGAGCCAGAGGCGGTCATGCTCGCGCACCGCCTGCACGCCGCCGCCGAGATCGACGCGCCGCGAGCCGACGGGCGCGTCGAGGAGCTCCGCGAGCGCCGGCGGCAGCGTCCGCCGCTCGTCCAGCGAGCGCAGGATGTTCTCGCGAGCAGCCGGATGGATCCGCTCGAGAAGTGGCAGGATCTCGGACCGCATCAGGCCCCGTGTCGTCCCGGGGTTCGAGGAGTCGGTGCGGAAGGCGACGCCGCGAGCGCGGCAGAACGCCTCGGTTTCCTCACGCCAGAGCGGCAGGAGCGGCCGGACGACGCCGTCCTCGCGGCGCCGCTTGATCCCCTTCGTGCTCCCGCCCGTCACGAGCCGGTAGAGGATCGTCTCCACCTGGTCGCTCGCCGTATGGCCCGTCGCACGGAGCCTGTCCTTGCAGACCGCGTACCGCAGGTCGCGAAGCGCCGCCTCGGTCAGACCGGCACCGGGAGCGCGAACGACCTCGGCGCCGAGCGCCTCCGCGCAGAACCGGGCGTCGCCCTCCGACTCGGAGCCGCGCAGGCCGTGGTCGACGTGCAGCGCGGCCACCCGGTAGCCGAGCTCGCGGAGCGAATGGAAGAGGCAGCTCGAGTCGGCCCCTCCCGAGACGAGGCAGAGGATCTCGCCGCCGGGCGCGATCAGCTCGTTAGTGCGGATCTGCTCCTCGATGCGCGCGAGCGCCGACATCACCGAACCGTCTCAGAAGGTCGGCGCTGCAAGCCAGCCTCCGAGAACCTCGACGACAGACTCGAGCTCGCCGGAGGTGAAGCGGTACGGCGTCGCATAGGCGGCGAACGGCATCCGCGGTGCCGGCTCGAGCCCGCCGCGAGCCGCCAGGGCGTAGGCGAGCGGAAGCGAGTGGGCGACGAGCAGGATCGACCGCTCCGGCCGGGCGAGCAGCTCGGCGAAACCCCGGGCGAACCGCTCGACGATCGCGTACCGGCTCTCGCCGCCCTCGCCCGGCGACTCCGACGAGGGCGAGGCCGAGGCCCAGGCCCTGTACGCAGCGAGCTGCGCCCCCTCGAACCGCCCGTACCTCGGATCGTTCAGGTCGGCGATCACCGCCCGCGGAAGGCCGCGATCGCCGAGGGCCGTCTCGGCTGTCGCGACCGTCCGCTCGAACTCGGTCGTGACGAGGAGGTCGAGCCGCTCGTCGCTGAGAAGCAGCCCGAGCGAACGCGCCTGCTCGACACCGGCGTCGGTCAGCCCGCCCGGCACCGCCGGATCGCCGTTCACGATCTCCTGAGCCGAGAACACGCTCTCGCCGTGCCGGGCGAGGATCACGCGCTCCATCAGAAGAGGAGCGATCTGTAGTGGCCGACGAGATGCATCCCGATCGACTCGTAGAGGGCGATCGCCGCCGCGTTCTCGCTGCGGACGAAGAGCGTCACGATCGGGGTCGTCCCGAGCAGCAGGCGGCAGAGATCGCGCATCCCGCGGGCGCCGTAGCCACGTCCACGGACGAATGGATCGACCCAGACCTGCTGCACCTGCACGGCGGCGGGCGTCCAGGCGGAGGCCTCGGCCTTGAAGAGGATACGGCCGTGCTCGATCCAGAGCCACGAGCGCCCGTCGGTGATCTGCGAACGCGTGCGCCAGCGGAATCCCTCGAGATCCCGCTTCAGCGGGTCGACGCCGAGCTCGCCCTCGTGGGAGGCGGCACACGCCGGCATCAGCAGCTCCAGGTCGTCGAGCGTCGCAGGGCGCAGCCCCGTCTCGCCCGCATCGGGCGGCTGGGCGAGCGCGTACACGGGCTGGCGCGGCCGGTCGGCGCGCGGCTCTGGAAGGAGCGAAGCGGCGGCGGCCCAGAGCTCGGCGACTGCCCGCTCCTCCCCGATGATCATCTTCGAGACACCTGTCGAGGCGGCATCGGCGAA
>DASZLW010000279.1:0-2822 GCA_035552175.1 Gaiellaceae bacterium
CCCGTCGTGACCTTCACCGCGGGCGGGATCGCGACACCCGCGGACGCGGCACTGTGCATGCAGCTCGGCGCCGACGGCGTGTTCGTCGGCTCCGGGATCTTCAAGTCGGGCGACCCCGAGAAGCGCGCCCGCGCGATCGTCGAGGCGACGACGCACTACATGGACGCCGGCGTGCTCGCCCGTGTGTCCGAGG
The DNA here is from genome assembly GCA_035552175.1 of Gaiellaceae bacterium. Lineage (GTDB taxonomy): Bacteria > Actinomycetota > Thermoleophilia > Gaiellales > Gaiellaceae > PALSA-600. The sequence continues at coordinate 194 of DASZLW010000279.1, forward strand.
GGCTCGGCGAGCCGATGGTCGGAATCTCGACCGCCTCGCTCGATCCCAAGGATCTGCTCGAAACGCGCGGCTGGTAGCGCCGCTACGCGACCGACTTCAGGTGCTGGAGCGCGAAGAGCGCCAGCGCGACGGAGCCTGCCGGATCGCCCTGCTTCGGATTCGTGACCGACGAGGTCGCGCCCTGGACGATCACGTTCCCTGACCGGAAGGCGACATCGGTGAGCCCGATGTCGACGGTCGTGGCGCCGTTCTTCGCGGCACTCGTCGTGTTCGCCATCACGTTCGGCTTCGGGATCGAGCTCGGAGCCGATTTCGTCTGGAGCCCCTTGAAGTCGGCGTGGGCCCAGTCCGCCTTCGCGTCGGCGACCGTCGCGAAGACGATGTAGATCACGGCCTCGTTCCCCTGGTCGCCCGTGATCACGACGCCGCCGAGGGCATGGTGCTTCTTGGCTGCCGCGGTGACCTGGTACGGCCCGACGACAGGCTTCAGGTAACCGTGCGGGAGGCTCTTCACCTTCGCGTGCAGGAGGGCCGCGAGGAGGGCTGCGGGCTTCTTTGGGGCCGGTGAGGCGCGCGCGTCGGCGGGGGCGAGCAGCGCTCCGCCCAGAAACACGGCGGTCGCCAGCACCGTGGTCGCCAGCACTGTGGTCGCCAGCACAGTGGTCCGCAGCACAGTGCCGAGCAGCACGCCGGGGATCGCCTGCCTCATTCGGTCAGGGTACCGCGGCTCGGCGTCACCAGACGCTCTCGAAGGTGCCGAGACGGAGCTCCTGGGTGTGGTGGAAGGCGGTCTCGTCGACGCGTCGCATGTACTCGTCGCGGTTCGCGGCGACGAACTCGTTGTAGGCCTCGCGGGTCTCCCAGCGGTCGACGACGACGTAGCGGCCGGGGCCGTCGACGTCGCGGAGGAGCTCGGTGCCGACGAAGCCGGTCCCGGTCGCGAAGAACCTCGCCCAGTCGCCGTCGGGCCCGTAGACGCGCTCGAACTCGGTGGCGTCCGTCGCCTCGTAGGTGAAGACGAGCGCGATCACCGGAGCCCGCCGCGCTCGTGGTGGGCCTGGAAGAAGTTCTCGCTCCCCGCGGTCGCCATCGAGGCCGACGCGCTGAGCTCGAGGCACAGAGCTGCTGCGGCGACGATCTGCGCGAACCGGTAAACCTTGCCGGCGCCGAAGCATCCGATCGCCGCGAGCCACTCGCGGGCGGACGGTAGCGTCGTACCGCCGCCGATCGTGCCGACCTCGAGCCCGGGGAAACGGATCGCTGCGTGGAGGCCACCTTCGACCCGGCGGACCGTCCCGTGCGCCATCGACGAGGTTCCGACCATCCCGAGATCCTGCCCGGTCGCGGCGAAGATCGCGGCGACGGCGGTCGCCGGGGTGAACGCGACCGATTGCATCCCGGATGCGACAGCCCCGTGCGTGCCGGCCCACGAGAGCGCCTCGAGGTCGGCGGCGGTCGTGTGGAGCATGCGCTCGATCCGCTCGTCCGGCACGAACGCCTCGGCGATCACGGTCTTCCCGTGGCCGGACTGGAAGTACTCGTAGGACGGCTTCTTGTCGCCGCCCATGTTCGCCTCGAGGAAGGCCCGGGCGGGCTTGACCGGCGCGCGCTGCATCACGTAGGCCATGTTGAGCGCGTAGGCGTTCCGGGTCATCATGTTCGCTCCGACGGCGTCGCCGGTCGTGAACGCCCAGAGGACGTGGCACATCGGGCCGACGACGTGCGTCTTCACCTCCCGGAGGCGCGCGTGCCGCGAGAGGGACGGGTCGTCCGAGGCGAGCAGCCATTCCTGCATGTCCGGGAGCCCGGCCTCGACGAACTGCGCCAGCGCGATCGCCTCGGCGGCGTCGCCGCACACGAAGCAGGAGGCGCGTGTGATCCGGTCGGCGAGCACGTAGGTCCTGATCGTCCCCGCTGCGGTCGAGCCGCGCGTCATCGAGAGCGTCAGGCTGCCCTCCGTGTGGGCGAGGGGGACATGGAAGGCCTCCGCGGCGCGAGCCGTCTCGACGAGCTTGCCGGCGAAGGAGAGCTCGTAGGTCCCGAGCTCGATCGAGACGGGGCAGGCGGAGACGGGGATCACGGCGACGCCTGTGAGAGCCTCGGCCGCGTTGGCCCAAGGCTCGAGGTCGATCGAGGTGACGAGCCCGCCGACGCCGAGCAGTTCCTGGCGCGCCCTGATCGACGCTGCATCGTTTTTCCGCGGCCAGCGCATCGGCGTATTCAACCTGCGCGACGTCGTGTGCGGACCTGTCCTCTCGAGCCAACGGAAATCCGCAGTTTGCAAGAGCTTCGGCAGTGGATTATCGTTTCGCTGCTCCGTCGGTCGATGGGGTCCGCTGAACGGAGCATCCCCGCAACAGCACGTTGATCGAAGGAGCAGGAAGAGTTGGCTGAAGGCACCGTAAAGTGGTTTTCGAACGAGAAGGGCTATGGGTTCATCGAACGGGAGGGCGGCGACGACGTTTTCGTTCACTTCTCCGCCATCGCAATGGATGGGTACAAGTCTTTGACCGAAGGTCAGCGCGTGTCGTTCGAGGTCGTGCAGGGCGATAAGGGCCTGCAGGCGGCGAACGTGATGGCTGCCTAGGCTCGCCGGAACCCGAGTTTGGCGGAGGGCTCCGGGAGGGGC
>DASZLW010000280.1:0-4986 GCA_035552175.1 Gaiellaceae bacterium
TACGCGGCGTCCTGGCGGGCACGCCGGCGCGACGAACATGCGGCCGGCGTCGTCTACGGCCTTCTCGGCGCGGTCACGGCGACCGTCAGCGGATGGCTCGGCGGTCACCTGACCTACGGGATGGGAGTCGGCGTGGACACGACCGCATTCGACGGCGGCCCGACGGAGTGGACGGCGGTGACACGAGACGAGGACAATCCGCTCAACGGGTCGGCAGGCGACGTACCGCTCCTGATCGTCGAGCGCGACGGTGCGATCCACGTCCTCGCGGGCCGGTGCACCCATCGAGGAGGGCCACTTTCGGAAGGCACGATCGAGGGCGATTGCATCGTCTGCCCCTGGCACGGCAGTCGCTTCTCGCTCGAGGACGGCTCCGTTCGCTCGGGCCCCGCGGTCGCTCCTCAGCCGCTCTACGAGGTGCGACGAACAGAGGCCGGGCTGGAGGTTCGCCGGCGGGAGGTGAGAAGCCTGCGCGTCAATCCCGTACGCGCATCGTCCGGCTAGGCCGACGACCGAGTCGGCGACGATCACGACCGATGCCGTCCCGGGCATCGAGGCCAGACGGTCGAGGTTGATATCCTGCAAGAAGCGGTTTGCGCCTGGCAAGGCGGAAACTGAAAGCGCGTCGAGCACGGCGATGCCGATCCTGGGTTGGTCGGCAACGAGCTCTCGGCCTATCTCGGAACGGGATGTCGTACCTACGAGGAGGCTCGGATGCTCGCAGCGAAGGCACGGACGGCAAGCCTTGTGCCCGGTGGAACGAGGCTGACGGAGCCCGCATCCCGGGCTTCCCGAAAGCGCTCCGTCCGCCGGTTACAGAGAATGACGGCTGCGATCGTCGTCCTGAGTTTCCCACTCGTTCTCTTTGCCTTCGGCGTCACGTCGGTCGTCGAGATCGCGATCGATGTCGGTGCGGGCCTCGCAACCGCGATGATCGCGCTGCTGATCGAGTCCAGGGACCGCCCCGGCCCGGCATAGACGGCCCGCATAGATGCGGTTCCCCGGCCGCGGGTCCGAGCGGGCCGTGTGCAAACGGCGGATCCGGGAATGCTCAGCTCGTGGCGGCGAACGCCTATCCCACTGCGAAGCCGTTCATGCCGGCGCGGAGGACGGTCGCGGCGCTTCGCGCCTCCGTCCAGGAATGCCGGGGGTGCCCGCTCTACGCGAACGCCACCCAGGCCGTGTTCGGAGCCGGCCCGGCGCATGCCGGGCTCATGCTCGTCGGCGAACAGCCCGGGGATCAGGAGGATCGCCAGGGCCTCCCGTTCGTCGGGCCGGCCGGCACCGTGCTCGATCGGGCGCTCGCCGAGGTCGGGATCGAGCGCGACGATGCGTACCTCACCAACACGGTGAAGCACTTCAAGTGGCGGCCGCGCGGGACGCGCCGAATTCATGACAAGCCGAGCCTCACCGAGCAGCGCGCGTGCCGGCCCTGGCTCGACGAGGAGATCGCGCTCGTCGCCCCGCGGGCGATCGTGCTGCTCGGAGCGACGGCCGCGCAGTCGCTCCTCGGCAGGGAGTTCCGCGTGACCCGAGACCGCGGCCGGTTGCTCGAGTCCGACCTCGCGGAGATCGTCATGGCGACGATCCACCCCTCGGCGGTCCTCCGTGCGGACGACCGCGAGGAGGCCTTCGACGGGCTCGTTGCCGATCTTCGAGTCGCCGCCGCAGCCTTCTTCAGAGCGGCGTAAGTCGAGCCGCTTCAGCTCCCGCGGCAGTCCGCCCGAGATCTGTGCCTGCGCCTAGACGAGGAAGTAGACGAGGAAGGCGGCGACCACGACGACCGCGAAGACGGCGGCGACGACCATGCCGACGCCGGTGAGGGCAAGGAACGGCGTCCGCGCGCTCCTCCCACGCCCGAGCTCCTTCCCGAGGCCGGTCTGGTCCGCCTCCGTGCCCGGATCCATCGTCGCGCCGGGCGGAAGCTCGGTCGGCTCGATGGGAGTGATGTACGGCCGACCACCGCTTTCGAGGGCTGGCATCTCGATCTCCTTTCCTTTGGCTCCAGGAGGTTCTTGACCGGCGGCCGGGGCGAGAAACCTCCCTCGCTGCCGGGGACGCGATGTGGGACGACGTTTTCGAACTGCGTCGTCCGGGAACCTGGTTGACCATGATCGCCTTCGTCTTCCTGCTCTTCGTGCTCGTCGTCGCTGCCTCGCTCCTGTTTGCCCTCGGCGCGGGAGTCGTCGGTGCGATCCCGCTCGTCCTCGCGGTGGTGGTGGGCGGTTGGCTCGTGTGGGCGTTCGTCGGCGCGCGATCGCCGGGGGATGCGGGCCGGCGGGCACAGCCGGCCGAGCTACTCGGTCCGGGCGGCCCGGATGATCCGGCGAACACCGCAAATCACGGCGTCTAAGTAGCTTCACACGATGACGCTTCGTTGATCGGGGGCGCTAGGCCGCTACGCGCCGGACGCACGGGCCGGATGCTCGGGTCAGAGCGCGGCGCCGGTGTGCGAGACGGGCCCGTTCGTCCCGCGCTTGCAGACGATCAGGTACTCGGGATGCCGCTCGACGACGTCCTCGATCGACAAGTTCTCGTGTCCGGCGAGGATCGCGAACCGGTCGCTCGTCGCGCGCACGTTCCGGTACTCCTCGATCGTCATCGTGATACGGGCGACACAGCCTCGAGCAGCGCACTCGCAGATGATGTCCGATCGGTGGCTGCCGACCCGGACGGCGTCCGCGACGAGGAGCTCGTTGCTCCGGCGGAAGAACGTCTCGTTCCGGACAAGCCCCTTCTTCGCTACCTCGCCGGACTCGCCGGCCGTCGACTCCTCGCCCGATCTCCGCCGCCAGATCCTCACCTGCCACCTCCGCCGCGGCCGTTCCCGCAGAGAGTCGTCAGCTCGTCCGGCGTTCGGCGGGAACGCGGCGTCGCCGGGCTCGGGGCAAGGTCGGTCACGCGGTTGCCGAGGGCTCGCTCGTCCGGCGGGAAGAATCGACGGGCCGGAGCCACGGAGAGAGCGCTTTTTCGATCTCGGGCCGCCCGCGCGGGGACTCGAGGCGCGCGCGGACGATGCCGCGCTGCACGACGATGAGGGTGGGTAGAGCGGTGATCCCGAGAAGCTCGACGGCCTTCGGCCTGTCAGCGGCGCGGAGGCGGACGATGTCGAAGGCGTGATGGTTACGGCGGCGCTGGAGGATCTGCGCGAGGTGGGCGTCGAGCCTCCGGCAGGGGCCGGACGTGTCGCTGTAGAAGATCAGGAGCCGCGGACGATCCCCCCGCGAGGAAGCCTGGAGCTGCTCCTCGACGTTCGGCAGCAGGAAGCTCGACGGTGCCGCGTGATTCGGGCCAGCCTCGCTCGCCAACCCGGGGCGGGAGCTTCCCCCGAACATCTCGTCATCCGGACGGTCGAGCGCGCTGGGCATGCGAACCTCCTCGTTGTTTCCGTCAATCCGAGGGTTCGCTTCCCGCCGTGAAACGACCGGCAACGCTCAACTCGACCTACGAGACCAGCACCGGCACCCGAGTGGGGATGCCCGTACCTCCACGTCCACGATATCACCCGATCCCGGGCCGGCAAAGCCTGCACGGCCGCCGGCGCCTCGGGCGCGGAGACCCTCACCCGCGGGCGCAGACCGCGCCGATCAAGAGCGTCCCTGCGGCGAGCCAGAGAAGGTAGTCGCCGATGATCCCGCTGTGCGCGGCGCGCAGGACCGCGGTCGGCCGCCCGAGCGCCTGAGCTCCCGCGCTCCGGATCGCGCGCGGCAGCCGCTCGTGCCACAGGCCGAACGCCGCCACCCCCAACGCGACGGCGAGGGCGCCGAGCCCGTAGAGGGCCGATGCCTCGTCGACCGGCGTGAGGCTCAGACGGCTGTGCGTCCGGGTCGACTGCTCGACGTCGTGGAGCACACGGAGGCTGTAGGCGCCTCTTTCGACGAAGCGCTGCGCTCCGAGCTCCGTCTGAGGGCCGAGGCCGGGGACGAGCGTCACAACGAGCCCGAGGACGATCGCAACGGCGCTCACGACGATGAGGGGTGAGGTCGCGACGGTGCGCGCCGGTGGAGATTCGCCGGGCTCGGGCGTGAGGACGTCGTCGTCTGAGGCTCCCCATCCGAGGAATATTCGTGCGCCTGCGCGAAGCATCGCGCCGGCGCTCACCCCGGCCGCGACCATCGCCACCGGCGCAAGCCATCCGTACCCGTGCCCTCGGGCGCCCTGGTCGAGGAGCTCGTGGCCGAGGAAGACGCCGACGTACGGCACCCCGACGAGGCCGAGCGTTCCGGCGAACCAGAGCGCGGCGAGGAGGCGATGGCCGCGTCCCGCAGCGTGGAGCCGCAGCTCGTCGATGTTCCGGAGCTCGAGGAGCACGATCCCGCAGACGAGGAACAGCCCGGCCTTGAGCAGCCCGTGGGAGAGGATGAGAGCGGCGGCGCCGCCCAGCGAGCGAGGATCGAGGAGCGCGACGCCCGTGAGCATGAGCCCGGAATGGGAGATCGTCGAGTAGGCCAGAAGTCGCTTGAGGTGGCGCTGGAGGAAGCACATGAGCGCTCCGAGGAGCGCAGTCGCCACCCCCAGGCCGACCAGCACTCCCTTGACCGCTCCGGGGTGGCCGCCGAACGGGCCCGAGAACGAGGTCCAGTAGACGCGGGCCACGAAGAAGATCCCGAGCTCCACCATCGCCCCCGAGAGCAGCGCGCACACGGGCGCCGGCGAGGCAGCGTGTGCGTCGGCGAGCCAGAAGTGGAACGGGACGATCGCCGCCTTCACCATCAGGCCCGCGACGAGCAGGACGAACGCGACGACGACGAGCCGGTCGGGCTTGTGGCCCGCGAGGTCGCGCCCGATCTGCGCCAGGTTCAGGGCCCCGGTGCGCGCGTAGAGGAGCGCGATCCCGGAGAGCATCATGTACGCGCCGATCGTGTTCGTGACGGCGAAGTTCACGGCGCCCTGGAGCGGCCCGAGCTCCTCGATCTTGAAGCCCGCGAGCGCGTAGGCCGAGACGCCCATCAGCTCGAACCAGACGAACATGTTGAAGATGTCGCC
>DASZLW010000281.1:0-7859 GCA_035552175.1 Gaiellaceae bacterium
ACCCAGGCGTGCTTGGCCGCGAGCTGCGACTCGTAGGCGAGATCCTGGAAGCGGCAGCCGCCGCAGGACGGGTAGTGCGCGCACGGTGCCTCGACGCGCTCCGGGCCTGCCTCGATCACCTCGGTCATCACCGCCTCGGCATGGCGGCGCTGCACCTTGGTCACGCGTGCGCGAACCCGGTCGCCCGGAAGGCCGGCGCGCACGAAGACGACGAACCCGTCGAGGCGCGCGACGCCGTTCCCGCCGAAGGCGAGCGAATCGACGTCGAGCTCGAGCTCTTCGTCACGTTGTACGGGCGCCGCCATGTCCTGAGGGTATGGCACCGACCCCGGGCGAGGTGCTCGGAGCCGTCGAACGAGGCTCGCCGGGAGCTATTGGACGACGGTGACGTACACCGAGCGCGGCTTCGGCCCGTCGAACTCGCACAGGAAGATCGCCTGGTAGCGCCCGAGCGCAGGCACGCCGTCACGCAGCGGGATCAACACCTGCGCGCCGGCGACGGAGGCGCGGCCGTGCGAGGCGCCGTTCGGGCCGTCGGCGTCGTCGTGGCGCCAGCCCCAGTCGGAGCCGACGATCCTCTCGAATCCCCGCTCGAGATCCTCGACGAGGACGGGATCGATCTTCTCGTTGATCGTGATCGCGGCGGTCGTATGCGGCACGTAGACGAGCACGGCGGCGCCCGGCTCGCCGGCGATCGCCTCGCGAACGCGTTCCGTGATGTCGATGAGCTGCGTCTTGCGCTCGCTCGTGAGACTCAACTCGTGCACGGCGCCTATGCTAGAGCCCGTGGCCACGGATGCCCTGACAGACCGCGAGCTCGACGGCTTCCGCGACAGCGCCGACCGCTTCATCGCCGAGCTCGACGAGGAGTACTACCAGCACCTCGCGGGACACAAGGAGTCGCTCGAGCTCGAGGAGATCTACGAGCGCCATGAGGAGCTGACCCGGCTCGAGACGGCGCTTCGTTTCGCGGGCGCGCCCGTCGAGCTCCGCCGATTCGCGTGCGAGGGATACCTCGGCGGCCTCACCCGCGCGCACGCCGAGAAGCTCGCGGAGGTCGAGTCCGAGCTCGAGGTGAAGCTGGACGGCGAGACGATCCCCTACCGGATGCTGCGCCCGGCAATGTCGAACGAGCCCGACCGCGAGCGCCGCGCACGCCTCGAGCGGGAACGCCTGCGCCTACTCGAGGAGGAGCTGAACCCCGTCTATCTCGAGGCGGCGACGATCGACCGCGACGCGGTCGTGAAGCTCGGCGCGAAGAACTACTACGAGCTCTACAAGGAGTTCGGGTTCGACCTCGACGGGCTCGCCGAACAGTGCGCCGATCTGCTCGACGAGACCGAGCGCATGTGGGAGCAGGCCGGCGACCGCCTCTTCCGCGAGCGCCTCGGGATCGGGCTCGCGGATGCCCGCCCCGCCGACGTCTCGCGCCTCTTCCGCGCTCCGGACCTCGACATCGCCTATCCGGCCGACCGGATGCTCCCGGCGCTCGAGGCAACCCTCTCCGACCTCGGGATCGACCTCCGCTCGCAGCGGAACGTCCACCTCGACCTGGAGTCGCGCCCCGGAAAGAGCCCCCGTGCGTTCTGCTCGCCCGTGGAGGTCCCGGATCGCGTGATGCTCGTGATCCAGCCGATCGGCGGCCACGACGACTGGCGCGCGCTCTTCCACGAGGCCGGCCACACGGAGCATTACGCGAACACGTCCGGCGACCTGAAGATGGAGGACAAGCGCCTCGGCGACATGGCTGTGACGGAGGGTTGGGCCTCGCTGCTCGAACACCTCGTCGACGAGCCGGCCTGGCTCAACCGGCGCCTCGACGTCCCCAAGGTCGGCGAGATCGCGAACGCCGGCGGGGTCTCGGAGCTCTATTTCGCGCGCCGCTACAGCGCCAAGCTCCTCTACGAGATCGAGTTCTTCCAGTCCGACGACATCACGTCGATGAAGCCGCGCTACGCCGAGCTCCTCACCGAGGCGCTCAAGCTCCCGGCGAACCCGGAGAGCTACCTCGACGACATCGACGGCGGCTTCTACGTCACGGGCTACCTGCGGTCCTGGGCGTTCGAGGCCCAGCTTCGGGACTTCCTGCGGAGCGAGTTCGGCAACGACTGGTTCGCGCGGCGGGACGCCGGCGACCTGCTGCGGGAGTTGTGGTCGCTCGGCCAGGGGCCGACGGCGGACGCGATGCTCAAGGACGTCACCGGCTCGGACCTGCACATGGGCTCGGTCGTCGACCGCATCCGCGAGGCCCTCGCGCACTGAGAGCGCCGGGGCGGCCCTGGGCCGCCCCGGCGCTCGAGTGAGTGGACGGCTTCCGGCCCTACGCGGCCTCGAGCGGTGCGGGCTGCGCGGCCTCGACGGCGATCTCGATCTTCCGGGGCTTCGGCTGCTCCGGCTTCGGGACGCGGAGCTCGAGCACGCCGTCCGAGTACGACGCCCTGATCGCCTCCTCGGCGATGCCCTGCGGCAGCTCGACCGAGCGCGCGAACGTGCCGTGCCGGCGCTCGAGACGGTGGTAGCGCTCCTCCGACACCTCGGGGCTGCGGGTACGCTCGGCGGAGACCGTCAACGTGCCCTCCTCGACCTCGACGGAGATCGCATCCTGCGGGATTCCCGGCAGGTCGAAGGCATAGACGAGCTCGCTCTCGGTTTCCCACGCGTCGAGCGTGGGAACCCAGGACTGAGTCGCGAGCCTGCTGCCCTCGACGAGCCCGTTCATGAGGCGCGACAGCTCGTTCTGCATCACCGCAGCCTCGCGGATCGGGGCCCAACGACCGGCATTCGAGCGAACAAGCGTTGTCATCCTTGCATTCCTCCTTCTGGACCGAACCAACATTGTCACATTCACCAGGATAAAACCTAAGTGTCTCATTGTCAAGTGTGCTACGCTGCGAACGGATCAAAACTCGACACCGTCGACAGGGTTTCGGCATGTGCTGTGCCGGGAATCTCGTGACGGCAAGGAGCGTTAACCACAACATGCGTACCCTCACTCAGATCAAGCAGGAAATCGACCGCCTCACCGACCGGCGCGCAGATGTGCTGCACCAGCTGTCGGAAGGTCACAACCCCGAGCTTGCGAGCGAGCACAAGAAGCTCGACGAGCAGATCGCGGGGCTGTGGGACGAGCAGCGGAGCGTTCGGGCCTCGATTCGCTTCGGCGATCGCGACCTGATCATCCAGCGCGCACGTCACGAAGAGCGGCTCTCGCGCGCGGCCTAGCCGCGTGAGCGACGAGGCGTCCCCGGCGCACCCGGGGACGCCGGCAGTCGTCTCGCGCCGATGGTGAGGACCGCGAGGACCGCGACGAGCACGAGGTCGCGGGCGAGGATCAGCCAGGCGTAGCGGAAGTCGGCTTCGTACTCCCCGTACCGGTGGCTCTGGAACCAGTACTGCGTCTCGAGAGCCGCGGCGCCGAGCAGGACCGAAGCGACGAGGCCGCGCCGGCCGCGCACGAGCGGGACGAGCGGCACGAGCCAGATCAGGTACTGCGGCGAGAGCACCTTCCCGAACGCGACGAAGGCGCAGACTGCGGCGGCCGCGTAGCGGACGAAGCGGCTCTCCTCGACCGCACCCCGCGCGAACCCCACCCAGACGGCGACGAGGACTCCGAGCTGGATCGCCGCGGTCGCGGCCTGGAGGCCGGTGTGCCCGGCGATCGAGACCGAGTGGAGCGCGAGCGTCAACCGCGGATGCCCGAACGTCGTGAGGATGGTGGCGGGCAGGCTCTCGACCTGCAGCGGGCGGTCGTACTGCCCCCAGATGCTCTCCCAGAGACCGTGCGGCGCGACGACCGCGAACGGCACGAACACGGCGGCCACGGCGGTCGCCCATAACGCGAGGCCGCGCACGAGCTCGTCCCTCCCGCGCCGCCGGAACGTCCAGACGACCGCGATCGGAACGAGCACGATCGCGAAGAGCTTCACGGCGAACGCCCATCCGAGCGCGAGCCATCCGAGGCGATCTCGGTCGCGCACGAACGCGGCGACGGCCGCGGTCACGAACAACATCGGCCACAGGTCGAACCTCGTCTCGATCAGGTAGCCGACGAGCAACGGCGAGGCGGCGACGAATGCGATCGCCATCGGCCGCGCCCGGGCGAGCACGACGAAACCGAGGCAGCCGAGCCCGCACACCGCCATCAGCCGGCCGAACCAGCGGCCGTAGCTCGCGGGGTCGGTCGCCTCGCCGACGTAGGTCGGCGCGACGAAGACCGGCAGCGACGCGGGCGGGTATTCGACGGGGAAGTCGCGGTACGGCACCTGCCCGAGCCGTGTGTCGAGCCCGTATCCCTGGTAGACCGCGACGTCGGAGATGCGGCCGTGCGCGTAGAAGCCGTGGCCGAGAAGCACCCACGAGCTGCAGAAGACGAGCACGGCGAGCGCGATCCCGGCGATCCGACGGTCGCGAAGGGCTGCAGCCGCCATGCGGGGCGACACTAACAGCCGGTCCCGGCGGCCGACCGCGACGCGAGCCGCTCGCCCGTCGCCATTGTTGGGATCGTGTACCGGCTGACCCGCCTGATCTGGGGAGGGGACTTCGATCCGGCCGTGCGGCCGCTCGCCGGCGCGTCGTTCGGGGGCACGCTCGCGGGCTCGAGCGTGTACGTCTTCGTCGGGATCTGGGCGATCAGGCATCTCGGCGCTTCGCAGACGGAGCTTTCGGTCGCGTTCCTCGTCAGCGCGATCGTGGGGATCGCCGCGGGCTCGATCGGCGGCCATGTCTCCGACCACGTCGGCCGCCGCCGCGTGATGCTCGTGGGGTGGGTCGGGCAGACGCTCGCGCCGCTCGCGATGCTCGCCTCGGGCCACCAGGTGCTCGTCGGGCTGGCGGTCGTCGTCGCCAGCTCCGCGTGCGGCTCGACGCTCTCGGCCGCGCAGTACGCGATGGTCTCCGATCTCCTGCCACCCGACCGCCGCGAGGCGGGCTATGCCGCCGTGCGGGTGGCCCAGAACCTGGGCGTCTCCCTCGGCCCGGCACTCGGCGGGCTGCTGCTCCTCGGAAACGACTGGGGCCGGCTCTTCTTCGGTGTCACCTTCGTCGGAGCGTGCGCGCTGGCGGTGGCGTTCCGCCTGCTCCCGAGCCGCGGCCTCTACGCGCCGGAGTCGTCTCCGAACCGTGGTTCGTTCGCCGCGGTCCGTCGCGACCGGCCGTTCCTGATCTTCATCGTCTCGGTGATCCTCGCCTCGATGACCTACCTCTCCTACGAGACGCTCCTTCCGATCTCGCTGACGACCTCGCACGGCGTGAAGCCTTCGTACTGGGGCTTCCTCGTGATCATCAACGCCGCGGCGGTCGCCTTCGGTCAGCTGCGGCTGACCGCGGCCCTCGCGCGCGTCCCGCCGGCGGTGAAGCTCGCGGTCGCGATGCCGCTCATGGGCTTCCCGTTCCTTTTTCTCGCGGTGAACGACAGCATCGCGGTCGTCGCCGTCCTCGTCACGATCTTCGTGATCGGCGAGATGCTGTGGGTGCCGACCGCGCAGGCGGTCGCGGCGCGGCTCGCCCCACCCGACCTGCGCGGCGCCTACATGGGCGTGTACGGGGGAGCCTCGCAGGCGGCATGGGCGCTGACGCCGTTCGCGGGCCTGCAGGTGCGAGCCGCGTTCGGCGACGCGACGATGTGGATGGGCGTCGCGGCAGTGTCGGTCGTCGCCGCAGCGGCGGGCGCGATCGCGGTGCGAGGGCGGCGCGCAACGCCGGTGCCGGTGGCGCCGCCACCCGAACCGGCGGGAGCGATCCTCCCTTGACCCGCTACAGTTTCGCTCCGAGGGGCGTTAGCTCAGCTGGGAGAGCGCCGCCTTTGCAAGGCGGAGGTCATCGGTTCGATCCCGATACGCTCCATCATCGAGGCTTGCGCAAGCCGCCAGGACCGCCGGCGTGTCAGCAGCCGAGCGCGTAGCTAATCGCCGCGCAGACCTTTCGCATGATGTCGTCGCCGACTCGTCCGATGGGGCCGGTCAGCGATTCCTGAGCGACGGTGTGGAGGCCGTCGCAGTTGATGACCGACGGTCGGTCGAGGCCAGCCTCGACGTGATCCACGTCGACCTCTGCGACCAGACCTCGGATCGAGGTGGTGACCTCGGCCACGGTAACGAGACTGCGAGCGTCGAGCACTTCGGACCGGGTCAGCAGCAGAACCGGACGACGTTTGCGACCGACCTCGGCCAACCACAGTTCACCGCGTGTCATGGCTCACCCCATGCCTCGACCTCGTCCCACACGGCATCTACATGTTCGGGCTGCCGGAGGTACGCCTCTCGGTCAGCTCGGGCCAGCGCGGCGCGCACGGCATCCGCGACACCCTGACGAGCGGCCGCGGACATATTGATGCCGAGCTGACGAGCTCGCTCGGCCACCTCCTCGTCTAGCGTGAAGGTCGTTCTCGATGATGCCATCAGATCATGCTAACAGATGCGATGACCATGTTGATAGCATCCCCGCTCGGATGCAGGTCGAAAACGCGTGCCCGCCCTCGGAGTCGTCGCCCGACCACGCGAGGCCGTACACGGAGGGCTTACCGGGTGAGCCCATCTTCAAGACCAACGACGGCCCCGCGAACGAGCGTGCGGTTTGCGCAACGTTCGGTACGGCCCATTCGTTGTAATTCTCGCGACGTTCTCTCTGCTCAGAGCGCCGTTCGCGATACCGATCGCTCCGGAGGCGAACGTCTCTTTTCAAAACCGCTGGTCGCGCCGTCGCGACAGCTGCGAGCCGCGAGACTTTCCGTGGCGATAGGTTCTCTGCGGTGAGCTTCTTCGAACCACAACCGCCGAAAGAACCATCGGCTCCCTGGCGTCCACCGGCCTGGGTTCAAGAACCAAAGGACTGGATCGGCGCGGCATGCGGGATCCACGCTGTGATGGCCACAACACCCGAGTTTGCGGTGCTCGCCCACAGCTTCGTCGCATACCCGGTCGGGGTGTCGTTCGTGATCGAGCTGCGCGTGCGGCGCGAGACGGGAAGCAGCCCACTCGCCCTTGATTTTCACCGCACGATGCAGGCCACGTACACGGATGGTGAGTTGTCACCCACGTTCTTCCGGTTCGGCATCGAGCTTTCAGACGGGACAAAGCTGACAAACCTCGACAGACACGAGACTCCGGTCGTAGATGAAGGGCCTCCGCTCTCTCCTGTCCTCCGACAGAGAGGCGGTGGCGGCGGGGTTGACATGGAAATCAGGTATTGGCTCTGGCCTCTTCCTGATGGTCGCCCCATGTCACTGGTTTGCGAGTGGCCCGTGCTCAATCTTTCGGTCAGCCGTATCGAGCTGGACACGGCCGAGATCGCGCGGGCCGCTGAGCTGTCCCGCCCCTGCTTCGAGAGCACCGGATGAGCTACTTCGAGGTTCCACCCCAGCCCGAGCCGCATGACGGGATCATTGAGGAGTGGTACTCGGCACCCGACGACGAGCTCGGGACCGAGATCGGCATCAATAAGCTTCTCGCGACCTCTCCGACCGGTCGTATCACGATCCGTTCGATAGTCGCGTTCAGCACCGGCTTCGAGGTTCGCCTCCTGGCCGAATGGGCCAAGGAGCTATCCGATGATCTCGAAGGCTCGGTGGTGCACTCTCATTCAGACCACTTCCTCCGGGTGGCCGTCGAGTACGACGACGGGAGCCGGACGACGAACATGGACTCCGACGAGCCCGACGACGACACGGAGGATGACGACGAGCCGCCGACTCCCCCATTCATGGGCTACCACCATCCCCAATTCATGCACCCGCACGGCACGGAACGCGCGTTGTCGTTCTGGATCTGGTCGATTCCAGTACAGGGAGATGTGACTGTGGTCTGCGAGTGGGTCGCGGCAGAGATCCCGGTCGTGCGATTCATCCTCGAAGGTGACGAGCTCCG
>DASZLW010000282.1:0-7691 GCA_035552175.1 Gaiellaceae bacterium
ATCCGGGTGCAGTACTGGGAGGGCGCGAGCACCTTCGGGAACAGCCCGGCGCGGTACGACACGGGCGAGGCAGCGGCCGTGCTGTCCCAGCTCGCCGGCGCCCCGGTCCGGCTCCAGTACATGCGCTGGGACGAGCACGGCTGGGACAACTACGCGCCGGCGATGCTCTCCGACGTTCGCGGCTCGGTCGACGGGGCGGGGAACCTGACCGCGATCGACTACACCGTGTTCGGGATTCCCTCGATGTCGATGTCGAGCGATGCGGTGATGCAGAACTGCGGGATCCCGTACCTGCCGGCGGGCCCAGGCTCCGCGGACGGGATCAACTCGGGCTCCCAGTACACGCTGCCGAGCTGGCGGGTGACGGCGAAGTCGCTCCCGCTCGAGAACACCTACTTCAAGACCTCAGCGATGCGGGCGCCCCACTGCCCCCAGACGAGCTTCGCGACCGAGCAGCTCGTCGACGAGCTGGCGTACGCAGCGCAGGTCGATCCGGTCACGTTCCGGCTCCGGAACGTCCAGTCGGCGCAGGTCAACGACGGCTTCGGCCAGTGGGGCGATGTGCTCGAGGCGGTCGCGGAGCTGGCCGGGTGGGAACCGCGCCCGGCCGGCTCGCGCATTTCACGTGAAACGCCCGCCGCGGGCCGGGGGGTCGCAATCGGCGGCTTCGCGGGCTCCCAGGCCGCAGTCGTGGCCGAGATCGAGGTGAGCCGGAAGACGGGACGCATCCTTCCGCTGCACCTCTATGTCGCCCAGGTCTCGGGCCTTGCGGTCTACCTGCCGGGGATCGAGAACCAGCTCGAGGGCAACCTGATCATGGGCGCGAGCAGGGCCCTGCACGAGGAGGTCGCCTTCAACCGGCAGAGGAGCCTCGCCCTCGACTGGGTCAGCTATCCCATCCTCCGCTTTCGCGATGCGCCGAAGGTGAGCACGAGGATCGTCCAGCGCAAGGATCTCGCACCGACGGGCTCGGGCGAGCCGGCCAACGTCCCGGTTCCCGCAGCGATCGCAAATGCTTTCTTCGACGCCACCGGAGTGCGGATCAGAACCGCCCCGATGACCCCGGGCCGGGTGCGGGCGGCGCTGGCCGCGGCTGGTTGAAGGAGAGAGCTCCCGGCGTTCCCGGCGGTGGAGTCGAAGATTCTCTACGCGGGCGTAACAGTGGGCGATCGTGGATTCGAACCACGGGCCTCCGCCTTATCAGAGCGGCGCTCTAACCGACTGAGCTAATCGCCCCCGTGAGGTGAGCAGTGTAGCGAGCAGGGTCCAAGGCGGAGGGGCATGGGTAAGCTAGATGTCGATGGTCGAGATGGCGATCTACGGGGTCTCGTTCGACCTCGTCGGCAAGCAGCCGATCGTCCTCCTGAAGACGGCGGAAGGGAACAGGTACCTGCCGATCTGGATCGGGCATCCGGAGGCGGCGGCGATCCTGATGAAGCTGCAGGGCGCGACCGCGCCTCGCCCGTTGACGCACGATCTGCTCGTGAACATCCTGAACGAGCTCGACGTCGAGGTGGTGCGGGTGACGGTGACGGAGCTGCGCGAGAACACGTTTCATGCGTCGATCACGGTGCAGGTGGACGGTGCCGAGATCGAGATCGACTCGCGGTCGTCGGACGCGATTGCCGTCGCGGTGCGCGCCCAGGCGCCGATCTTCGCCGCGGACGACGTGATCGAGGAGTCGGCGATCGAGTTCGAGGGCGACGACGTGAACGAGGACGAGATCGTCGACGAGTTCAAGAAGTTCCTGGACCACGTCTCGGCGGAGGATTTCGCCGAGGCCGAGGTCGAGGCGGACGACGAGGAGGAGTAGAAGGGCTCTACTTCCCGGTCGTGGTCCAGAAGACCGCGGCGAGCGCGATGCTGTTGAAGACCCCGTGCAGGATCATCCCCGGGTAGACGCTGTCGAAGCGCGACCGGAGCCAGGCGAGGACGCAGCCGAGCACCGCGAGCTCGGGGAGAGCCTGCAGGAAGCCGTGGCTCGCGGCGAAGATGATCCCGATCGCGGCGATCGTGAAGGTCGACCCGAGCCGTGGCAGGAGGAGCGAGAAGCCGAGCCCGCGGAAGGTCAGCTCCTCGACGAACGGCGCCACGCCTGCGACCACGACCCAGTTCGCGGCGTAGGGCCCGAGGTCGGAGTGGTGCCAGTGCTTCGGGACGAGGCCCTGCTCGCGGCCGCCGTGCAGGAAGTGGTCGATGATCGCGATCGCGATGTACGACGCGAAGAGGGCGACGAGGAGCGCCCCGAGCGCGTTGAGCCACGACCTGGGCGGGCGCAGCGCCAGCAGGCCCCGCTGCGACCCTGCGATCGCGAGCATCACCGCGAGCATGACCGCGTAGATGAACGCCGACCCGACGGCGGTCGAGTACTTGAAGAGCTCGGTCTGCTTCTCCTGGTCGCTCTCGGAGACGGTGTAGTTGAGGACGTAGTTGAGGGTGATCAGGAAGCCGATCACCCCGAGCCAGGCCGACAGCTTCCCGACCGAGGCACGCGCCGGCTCCCTAAGATTCGGCTCGCGCGCCGTGGCCGACGGGACACTCACTTCCTCCGAGGCTAACAGCGGCCTCACTCGCGAGCTCGCCGCATGACGCGCGAGCTCTGGGTTCGGCTCGGGATCGCCGTCGGAGGCGTCGTGCTCGCGATCGTGGTCGCGAAGCTCGTCGACCGGCGGATCGCGAACCGGCGCCTCGAGCCTGGCACGATCACGCGTTACCGGATCCTCCGGCAGTCGATCCTCTGGGCGATCGTCTTCGTGGGCGTCCTCTCGGCCCTGCTCGTGATCCCGCAGGTGCGGGCCCTCGCGGCGGGGATCCTGGCCTCGGGCGCCGTGATCGGGCTCGTGCTCGGGTTCGCGGCGCAGCGGACGATCGGCAACTTCATCGCAGGTCTCCTGATCGCGTTCACACAGCCCGTGCGGCTCGGCGACGAGATCGAGATCGACGGGACGCGCGGCGTCGTCGAGGAGATCGGCCTGATCTACACCTGGATGCAGACGAGCGACAACGACCGGCTCGCGATCCCGAACGAGAAGCTCGCGTCCGACACGATCCGGAACTCGACGATCCGCGATCCGCGACGGCTCGCGGAGGTGACGGTGCACGTGCCGCTCACGGCCGACCTGCGGGCTGCGGTCTCGATCCTCGAGCCCGGCACCGACGAGGTGTCCGTGGTCGAGCTCGGTACGGATGCGACGATCGCCGTCCGGCGCTACGTCGATGCGAGCGAGGCGCTCGAGCACGGCGAGAGCGAGCTGCGCGTCGAGATCTCGGAGCGCCTGCGCCAGGCAGGGATCACGGGCGTCGGAGAGTAAGATCCAGCATGGCCCGCGGTCGCGACCTCGACCTGCTCCTCGCCCGGCACCACAGCCGGAAGCGCAAGCGCCTCAAGCGCGTGCACCGACGGGGGAAGGCCGGCCCGATCGCGGCAGGAGCCGTGGTCGCCGTGATCGTGATCCTGGCGCTCGTCGGCTTCGGGGCCGGCGCGGCACTTTCCGCCTCGTGCAGCCTCTCGAGCCTGAAGCCGGTGAACATCGGCTCGAACACGTTCGTGTACGCAGCGGACGGCTCGCTGCTCGGCTCGATCCCGGCGGTGCGGAACCGGTCGCCGGTGAAGCTCGACCGCATCAGCGCATGGCTTCCGAAGGCGACGGTCGCCGTCGAGGACAAGCGCTTCTACGAGCACGGTGGCGTCGACTACGTCGGGATCGCGCGGGCGCTCTGGGCAGACGTGAGCGCCGGGAAGGTCGTCGAAGGCGGCTCGACGATCAGCCAGCAGCTCGTCCGCAACATGTACGTGGGCCGCGAGAAGACGTTCGGTCGCAAGATCAAGGAGGCCTGCCTCGCGATCAAGCTCAGCGACAAGTGGTCGAAGTCGAAGATCCTCGCCACCTACCTGAACACGGTCTACTACGGCAACCACGCGTACGGCGTCGAGGCCGCGGCGCAGACCTACTTCTCCCGGCACGCCCGCAACCTGAACCTGGCCCAGGCGGCGCTGATCGCCGGGCTCCCGCAGGCGCCGTCGGACTACGACCCGCTCCACAACCCGAGAGGCGCGCTGATCAGGCGCGCCGAGGTGCTGAAGGCGATGCTCGTCGACCACGCGATCACGCGGAAGGAATACCGGTGGGCGGAAAGGCAGCCGCTGCGCCTGAAGCCGGGCGCGATCTACACGAGCATCAAGCAGCCGTACTTCTTCTCGTACGTGATCGACGAGCTCGAGAGCGTGTACGGCGCCGACACCGTCCGCGAGGGCGGCCTGCGGGTCTACACGACGATCGAGCCGAAGCTCCAGGTCGAGGCGAACAGCGCGATCCGGGAGACGCTCGGCGAGCGGGACGACCCCGCCGCGGCGATCGTGTCGGTCGAGCCCGGGACCGGGGCGATCAGGGCGATGACGGCGGTGATCCCCGGGAACAGCCGGAACCAGTTCAACCTCGCGGCCCAGTCGGCACGCCAGGCGGGCTCGACGTTCAAGGCGTTCGTGCTCGCGGCGGCGATCGAGAAGGGCATCGACCCCGATTCGACCTACTACGAGTCCGCGCCGTTCACCTGCACGACCGGGCCATGGTGCGCTGCCGACTACGCGGCCGGCAAGCCGTGGGAGGTGACGACGTTCGACCACACCTACGCGGGCTCGATCTCGATCACGAACGCCACGCTCCGCTCGGACAACACGGTCTACGCACAGCTCACGCTCGACGTCGGCCCTGCGACGGTCTGGCGCATGGCGCACCGGCTCGGCGTCCACATGACGCCGGATCACCCCTTCGCGTCGATCGGGCTCGGCTCCCTCGCGGTCTCCCCGCTGGACATGGCCGCTGCCTACGCCACCTTCGCATCGGGCGGCATCTACGCGAAGCCGACGGCGATCCGCAAGGTCGTGCTGCCGAACGGGAAGGTCGACAAGACGTGGAGCAAGCCGCAGACCAAGCGCGTGCTCTCGCAGGGCGTGGCCTGGAAGGTGAACCAGGTGCTCGGCGAGAACGCCCAGTACGGGACGGGCGCCGGCTCGGGCGACGGCGTCCACCCGAATGCCGGCAAGACGGGCACGACGTCGAACTTCACCGACGCCTGGTTCGACGGCTACACGCGCGACTTCTCGACCGTGGTGTGGATGGGCTATCCGAAGGGCGAGATCCCGATGCTCGACGTCCACGGCGAGACGGTGTCCGGCGCGACGTTCCCGGTCCCGATCTGGCATCTCTACATGGCCTCGGCAGAGAAGGGAAAGCCCGTCCGGCAGTTCCTGACGCCGAAGGCCGAGCCCACCTACAAGTACTTCACGAAGGGGTACTGGGGCTACGTCGCGGTGCCGAGCGTTCCCACGACCACGACGACGAAGACCAAGCCGTCGAAGCCAAAACCGCTGACGCCCCTCGAGCAGGGCATCGCGCTCATCCACTGATCGCCGCGTGGCTGACGAGCTGTTGACGATCGGGGAGGCGCTCGAGCTCGTGCTCGGTCGCGTCGTGCCGCTCGAGGCCGAGAGCGTGCCGCTCGATGACGCCGCCGGGCGTGTGCTCGCAGAGCCTGCGCGCGCGACGGTCGACCTGCCGTCGTTTGCCGCCTCCGCGATGGACGGATTCGCGATCCGCTCTGCGGACGTCCCGGCGACGCTGCCCGTGGTCGGCCGCATCGCAGCCGGCAGGCCCGTCGAGAGCGCCCTCCTCGCCGGTCAGGCGATGGCGATCGCGACCGGCGGGGTCGTGCCGGACGGCGCCGACGCAGTCGTTCCGATCGAGGACGTCGAGGACGGCGACGGCACCGTCCACGTTCCCGGTTCGGTTCGCGAGGGCGCGAACATCCGCGGGCGTGGCGGAGATCTCGCGTCCGGAGACCTCGTGATCGCATCCGGCGTCCGGCTCGGGCCGGTGCACCTCGGCGCGCTCGCCGCGGCCGGCGTGAGGGAGGTCCGGTGCGGCCGAAGACCGAGGGTCGTCGTCGCGGTGACGGGCACGGAGCTTCGCCAGCCGGGCGAGGCCCTCTCGCGGGGCGAGATCTACGACGCGAACGGCGTGATCCTGAGCACGCAGATCCGCAGCACCGGCGCGGTGGCCGAGCGCGTGCCGCCGGTACGGGACGACATCGAGGCGACGCGCGCAGCCGTCGCGCACGGGCTCGAGGCCGACGTGCTCGTGACGAGCGGCGGGGTCTCGGTCGGCGTGTACGACCTCGTGCGCTCGGCGGAGGCCGAGCTGGGAGTCGAGGAGGTCTTCTGGCGGGTGGCCGTGCGGCCCGGGAAGCCGGTTGCGTTCGGGATCCGTGGACGGACGCTCGTCTTCGGGCTGCCGGGAAACCCCGTCTCCTCGCTCGTCGGCTTCGAGCTCTTCGTCCGCCCGGCGCTCCTCGCCCTGCAGGGGCTCGCCGAGCCCCGGCCTGGGTTCCGTCCGGGGGTGCTCGGCCGCCCCGCACGCCTCCTCGCGGGGCGCGACTCGCTCCTGCGGGCCCGCCTGCGCGTCGAGGACGGAGCCGTCGTGCTCGATCCTTTGACCGGCCAGGAGTCGCACATGATCGCGCACGCGGCGACGGCGAACGCGCTCGTGCTCGTACCGCAGGGCGAGGGCGAGCTCGAGGCCGGAAGCCCGGTCTCCTACCTCAACCTGTAGCGGCACGCCGCCGGCGGCCGCGCGTGCCGAGGACGATCATCCGAACGAGCTCGCGGAAGGGGCCGCGCGGACCGCGCTCGGCGGGGTCGGGGTAGGGGGCGTAGCGTCCCCCTGCGATCGCGGCGAGCTGGGCCGCCGCCGCGGTCGCGGCAAGCACGATCGCGAAGGCAAACGTCTTGATGTATCCGACCCCGACGAGCTCGAGCAGGTACCAGGGGGCATCGAAGCCGAGCCCGTAGCGCCACGCGAGGGAACCGAGCACCACTGCCGGGCCGCAGAGGCCGACGGCGAAGACGAGCAGGCGCACCGGCGGCCGGGCGATCCGGATCTGCGGGAGCCAGAGCCAGATATGCAACGCCGGAAGCACGAAGAGGAGCGCGAAGGGATTCGTGGCGGCCACGAGCAGGGCGACGACGACGAGGGCGCCGAGCGCGACGACGTATCCCGCGATCTCCTCTTCCGGCAGCACCGGACGGCGCACTGCGAGGCGGCGGCGGGCGAGCAGCCAGCCGGCGAGCAGGATCACGAGCAGCCCGATCAGTGCGGCGGCCGGCCAGTGGCCGGCGATGGCGGTTCCGGGGTCGGGCGGGCGGGGCGGCCCCTGCGGCCACGCGCCGAGGATGCGAAAACACGTGAAAACGGCAAGCGCGAAGAGCCAGAAGAGCAGGCGCGTGCGCAGCGCCCGCACGGGTGGGCCGAACGGCACGCGATGGCGGCGGCAGAGGGCGTAGAGGTCGACGATCGCGACGGCGAACGGCAGCAGCAGCGCGACCAGCACGAGCTCGATCGCCCAGCCGTGCACGATCCGGCCGCCCCCGACCCAGACGAAGCTCGGGCTGCTCGGCGGAAGCTCGGTCGGCACGTCCAGCGACCCGAGGAGCTGCTGCGCGGCGGCTCCGAGCTGCCCGAGCTTCGCCGCGTCGATCGCCGCCATGTCGTCGCCGAACGGTGCCGGCGGCCTGTCGCCCCCGGTTGTGATCGTGACCGCGGAGATCCCGGCGCCCACGAACGGGCCCTGCTCGTAGAGCGCGTAGGGGAACGCGAGATCGACGAGCTGGCCGAGAAAGCCGACGTGCCGCGGCG
>DASZLW010000283.1:0-13633 GCA_035552175.1 Gaiellaceae bacterium
GGCCGAGCGCGGCCCCGACCGCGCCGCCCATCAGCACATGGTTCGTGAAGACGAGGTCGGCCGGCCCGAGGTCGCGCAGCACGGCGGCGTTCGCCTCGACGTAGCGCTCCCGCTCGGCGCGGGTGAAGTCCTGCAGGAGACGGGCCTCGAGCCCGCCCGGATAGCGGTCGAGCACGAACACGGGGAGCAGGCCGCCCGGGAGCTCGGGCCGCACCGTCTCTGCGCGGCCGATGTCGTAGCGCTCGGGTGCGGGCTCCTGGGAGACGACGGTGACGTCGTGCCCCGCGAGGCTCCACTCCCGGGCGAGCGCCCGCGTGTAGACGTTCGAGCCCGTTCCGTCGAGCAGGTAGCCGTGCCAGAGAAGGATGCGCATCGCCGCAACCTTGCCTCACGCGGCAGCGGCGGGGTGTCGGGATCCGCACCGCAGGGCATAACGGACGCATCGGTATTCGAGGCCGGAGGAGGTTCCCGATGGTGGTCGTATCACCCGAGGCACAGGAAGACGAATCGATGACCCGGAGTCGAACGAGCGTCATCTGCGTCGCACATGCGGAAGGCGCCGGCGGCCCCGAGATCGGACGGCGACTCGCGGCGGAGCTCGGCTTCCGGTACGTCGACGACGAGATCGTCGTCACGGCCGCGGAGAGCGAGCAACTGCTTCCCGAGGCGGTTTCACAGGCCGAGGCTCGCCACCCGGGGCGCTGGCTCGAGGTCGACTTCAACCGCTTCGAGCCGACCGAGACCGTTCGCGGCCTGATTCGCGACGCGATCCTCACGACCGCCGACGAGGGCGGCGTGGTGATCGTGTCGCACGCGGCCTCGTTCGCCCTCGCCGACCGCGACGACGTGCTCCGCGTGCGCGTGACGGCGTCGGCCGAGACGCGGCAGCGGAGGCTCTCCGAGCAGGGGCTCGACGACGACACCGCCGCGAAGGCGGTGAAGGAGTCGGACAAGGATCACAAGGCCTACCTCAAGCACTTCTACGGCGTGAGCAACGAGGTGCCGCTCGACTACGACCTGATCCTCAACACGGACAGGCTCTCGCTCGAGCAGGCAGTCGACGCGATCGTCCGCGCTGCCTGCTGACCGCGCAGCCGGGTCGAACCCGGGCCTGTCGGGTCAGGTCAGGTGGAAGTACAGCGCGTGCAGCAACTCGACCGCCGGGTTCGAGGTGTGCACGGTGACATCGGCGGGGCAGTCGAGGAGCGCCTCGCTGTAGTTGAAGATGATCCTGACGCCGGCCTCGATGAGGTCGTCTGCGACCTGCTGCGCCGCCCCGGCCGGGACGGCGAGGACGCCGACGACGATGTTCTTGTCGTGCACGAGATCCTTCAGGCGCGCGTACGGCGTCACCTCGATCCCGCCGATCGCGCGGCCGACGATCTTCTCGTCGACATCGAACACCGCCGCGATCGTGATCCCGTGCTCGATGAAGATCGGCGAGCCCGCGATCGCCTGGCCGAGCCGGCCGGCGCCGACGAGCGCGATGTTGTGCTGCCCCTGCGTGCGCAGGATCTTGCGGATCTCGCCGAGGAGCCCGTCGATCGAGTATCCCACCCCGCGCTTGCCGAACTTGCCGAAGTTCGAGAGGTCGCGGCGGATCTGGGTGGCGTTGATGTTCGTGTAGTCGGCGATCTCCTGGGACGAGATGCGGTCCTTGCCCATCTTCTTCGCCTGGGTCAGCACCTGGAGGTAGCGCGACAGGCGCGCAGCGACTCCGACGCCGACGCGGTTCTCGAACGTTCGGGCCCCCTCCGGACTTTGCAACATGGACGAAGTATCATGCACTAACGCTCGGCTAAAGGGATCGGTTCGTCACAAACTCGTCAGGAAAGACCGAGTTTGTGACGCAGCTTCACCTCGTCCACCTCGAACATGGACACGAGCTCGCCGTCGACCTCGACGACCGGGATGAAGACCCGGTAGCGATCCTCGAGCTCGTGGACGCCGGTGATGTCGACCTCCTGGACGGCGAACCCGAGGGCCGATGCGAGCACCTCGAGCTCCTCGCGCGCGACCTCGCAGAGGTGGCAGCCCTGCGCGACGACCAGCGTCACCGTCCTAGGGATAGAGCCCTCGGATCACCGTCGCCTCGGCCACACGCTGCACGGCGATCCCGTAGGCCGCCGTCCGGAGCGGCACTTCGCGCGACTCGTGGAGCGACCACGTCTCGCCGAAGGCCCGCCCGATGATCGAGTCGAGCCGCTCGTTCACCTCGGCCTCGGTCCAGAAAAGCTCCTGGAGGCCCTGCACCCACTCGAAGTACGAGACGACGACGCCGCCCGCGTTCGCGAGGATGTCGGGCACGACGAGCACGCCGTTCTCCTCGAGGATCGCGTCGGCCTCCGGCGTCGTCGGCCCGTTCGCGCCCTCGAGCACGACTCGGGCCTTCACGGCGCCGGCGTTCGCCCCGGTCAGCGCGAGCTCGAATGCACAGGGCGCGAGGACGTCGCAGGGAAGCGCCAGCAGCTCGTCGTTCGTGATGCGCTCGACGCCGCTGCCGGCGAGAGCGGCGAAGTCGGCGAACGTCCCGCCGGCCTGCTTGTGCGCGAGGGCGGCGTCCACGTCGATCCCCGCCTCGCCGAGGACGCCGCACGACGAGTCGGAGACGGCGATCACCTTCGCTCCCGCTTCGGCCGCGAACCTCGCGAACACGGCGCCGACGCTCCCGAATCCCTGGATCGCGATCTCGAGGCCCTCGAGCTGCCGCCCGGTGCGAGCCATGGTCTCCTTCAGGTTGAAGAAGACGCCGCGGCCCGTCGCCTCCTCGCGGCCGACGGAGCCTCCGACGGCCAGCGGCTTCCCGGTGACGACGCTGAGCACCGAGTAGCCCTGGATCATCGAGTACGTGTCGAAGATCCACGCCATCACCGCCGGGCTCGTGCCGACATCCGGTGCCGGGATGTCCTTCTCCGGGCCGATCTCGTTGACGATCTCGGAGGTGTAGCGGCGCGTCAGCCGCTCGAGCTCGTCCGGTGAGAGCTCCTTCGGGTCGCAGTCGACCGCGCCCTTCGCTCCCCCGAACGGGAGGTTCATCAGCGAGCACTTCCACGTCATCCAGGTCGCGAGGGCCTTGACGTCGTCCAGGGTGACGCCCGGGTGGTAGCGGAGCCCGCCCTTCGACGGCCCGCGCGCGACGTTGTGCGTGACGCGCCAGCCCGTGAAGACCTTCACCGAGCCGTCGTCCATCGTGGTCGGGATCGAGACCTCGACCGACTTCTTGCAGCGGCTCAGGATCTCGACGAGATCGTCCTCGATCCCGAAGGTATCGGCGACATCCCGGATCTGGCGCTGAACGATCCGGAGGGGGCTGTCCTCGGCCTGGCTCGTGTCCACCGCCACCGCGGTCACTGTATCCGGAAGGAGATCTGCCTCCGGCTCGGCGTCTTCCCGAGCACCGGCCAGGCGACGATGCGCAGCTCGTAGCTCCCGGGCTCGAGGACGTCGCCGGTGGGACCGCGCCCGGTGATCCCGAACGAGTAGTCGCCCGGGAGCAGGTCGCGAACCTGTGCGAGGACGCCCAGGAACTTGCCGTACGAGGTGTAGAGCAGCACGTCGAGGCGGTCGACGGGCTCGATCTCGGTCGTCGCCGTGCCGACGATCCGGCCCGCGACGACCTGGAGCACCGCGGGCTTCTTGTCGGACGGCGTGAACCCGGGCGGATCGAGCCGCACCTGGCGGACGAGCGGCGCGTGCGGCGGACGGAACGCGATCGCCCACGGGATGCGAAGCGCCGGGCTGCCGGCCGGGCGGATCGCGAGGATGCCGGTGACGACCGGCAGCACAGGCCGTGTCGAGGCGCGCGCCCGCACCTTCACCGTTCTCTGCGCGCCGGGCTCGAGCACGATGTGGTCGGGAACGGCGGTGAGCAGGCTCGAGCTCGCCGCGAGCGTAACGGTGAGCCGGCGGGTCGAGACGTTCCGGATCACGACGCGTTGCGTCTCGCGCCAGTGCGGCCCGGACCACGGCCCGAAGGCGAGCGAGGTGGCGGATGCCGAGAGCTCGCCGACGGCGCTCGCGCCGGGGTCGAGGATCCCGGCCGCGGATGCGGTTGTCGCGCCACCGCTCTGACGCGCCGAGCCGGTGACCAGGCTCGCGAGGTCGGTGGCCGAGAGCCCCGGCCGTTCCTGCGCCACGAGCGCCGCCGCACCCGCGACCTCGGCCGCGGAGACGCTCGTCCCGGTGACGGACACGAAGGCGGGCTCGCCGTCAGCCGACGCGCCGGGATCCGAGGTTGGCACACCGATCCCCGGTGCCGAGACCTGCGGCTCGAGCAGCCCGCCGAACGAGAGGCCGCGCGACGAGAACGAGGCGACGTGACCGGCGGCCCGGTTCGGCTGCTCGGCCGCGTTGCCGAATGCGGCCTCGACCGAGAACCGCCGGCGGATCGCCGCACGCGTCGCGCCGGCGGCGCTCACGGGCAGCTCGGCGATCGGGACGCCGAAGCCGCCGAGCGACCCGGGCGGCAGTGCACGGCCGTACAGGAGCACGGCGACGGCGCCGTCCGCGATCGCGGCCGTCACGGTCGCCGTCGGGCTGCGGCCCGCAGCCACGAGTGCGACCTTCCCGCGCAATGCGCCGGGATCGCCGGGCACCCCCACCGGCGCCTCGAACGCCTGCCCGGGCAGCGTCGCGTCGAGCAGCGGCAGCTCCGAATCGTCGAAGACGTTCAGGCCCTGCGTGAGGACGACGCGGACGGCGGAGGTCGAGACGCGGGGATCGGTCGTGCCGACCGCGAGGGCGGCGGGCGAGCCTGCGGGGCCGCCGATCGAGCCGTACAACGGCCCGACGTCGCCGTCGTTCCCGGCGGGTGCGACGACGAGGACGTCGAGCGCGAGCGCTCCCGCCACCGCACGCGACTCCGGGCTGTCAGGGAACGACGCGAACGGCTCCGTTTCCCCGATGAGCGCGATCCTGACCGCGTCGTGCGTGTCGCCGTCGCCGTTCGGGTCGACCGCCCGCTCGAGCCCCGCGATCAGCTGGTCGCTTCGCCCGTAGACGGCGTCACGGCCGTTCGCGGCCGGCTGCCAGCCCGCGACCCGGATCGGGAGTAGCGTCGCCCCCGGAGCGACGCCCTGGATCCCATCGGGGCCGCCCTCGCCGACGAGGAGCCCGGCGAGCTCGGTGCCGTGGCGCTCGACGCGCTTCGGGGCCTGCGGGTCGTGCTGCGCGGAGGCATCCGAGCTCCCGCTGACGACATCGATGCCCGGCTCGGCTCGTCCGCCGAGGTAGGGCTGCTTCAGGTCGACCCCGGTGTCGAGCAGCGCGATCGAGATTCCCGTCCCGTCGAGGCCGGGGATGCCGACGCTCGAGCCGACTGCGTTGTCGAGCGTCGCGGTGGAGATCGTGGCGGGATAGGCGGCGCGCACCGGATACACGCCCGCGACCTCGGGGTTGTGCTCCAGCAGCGCGACGGCGCCCGGGACGAGAGTCGCCGAGAACCCGTCGAGCACACGGGCGTAGCTGTAGTCGGGGCGGACACTCAGACCGTGGCGTGCAAGCTGGATCAACACCTGCTGCTGCGCGGCGAAGTCCTCGGCGGCCCAGCGGCGCTCTGAGGCCTCGCTCGCGTACTTCACCCGCGCGAGGCGCTGCGCCACCGACGGCGTCTCGAGCACGACGATCATCCGCCCCGCGAGGGAGACGGCTGGATGGGCGTCTCCGACGAGACCCTGCCAGGAGGCGGGCTCGGAACCCTCGACGCGATGCTCGGCGGTCGACGAGGGCCGAACGACGTACCAGGCAACCGCGGCGATCGCTCCGAGCACGAGCACGTTCGCGAGCAGGCGGATCGCGGGACGCCGGCGTGGACGCATCAGCCCGAGGGTACTGCGCGGCCCTGATGGGCCCCGGCGATCAGGTCTCGTCCTGCGGGTCGCGCCACATGATCAGCGCGTCTTCGCGGTTGTCCGTGTAGTAGCCGCGGCGGATGCCCTGCCGCTCGAAGCCGAGCTTGTCGTAGAGGCCGATCGCGTCGGAGTTCGAGACGCGCACCTCGAGCGTGTACCCGCGCCGCTGGTCGTCCCGGGTGAGCTCGAAGAGCTGCTCGAGGAGCCGCGTCGCGATCCCGCGGTGCTGGTAGTCGGGGTCCACGGCCACGTTCATCACGTGCCAGGCATCGACGTAGCGGGAGTTCACGATGTAGCCGATCAGCCGCTCGTCCTCGTAGGCACCGAGGCAGACGGAGCTCGCCTTCGCAAGCTCGGACGCGAACATCGAACGCGACCACGGCGTGCGGTAGGCGCGCTGCTCGATCCCGTCGATCTGATTCAGATCCGACAGTCCGAGGGGGCGGATGTCGATCGCGAGTGCCGTCATGCGGTGTTACCTCCGGCCGCGCCCACGAGCGCGTCGCCTCAATCGTGCCAGCGGAGGGCAGGTCAGGCGGGAGGGACCGTCCGCGCCGGCTCGGGCGGGCGCTTGCAACATGCACCACAAAGTCGGGTGCGCCGCGGGAGCCGCAGGGGCTCGACGTGATTCGAGCTCGTGACTTGCATCACAAGCGGTTCCGGAGCACGTGGCGGCCGGGCCGAGCGTGGCGCGCCGGGATCAGAAGAGGCCGAGCTGGAGCGCCGGCTCTTGAGGCGCCGACTCGCGAGCTGCCGGCTCCTGTGCGGCCGGGCCGACGTCGGCGGCCGGCGCCGGGGCGACCGGGTCGCGGCCGAGGAGAGCCGGGAGGCGGCTGAAGTCCTCGGCGAGCACGTCGAGCATCCGCGGCGTGTAGAGCGCCGCCGCCGGATGGAAGATCGGGAAGAGCAGCACCCGTGTCCCGCCGAGCACGACCTGCTGCTCGCGGCCGTGAACCTTGGTGATCCCGTCGGGCTTGCCGGACAGGAGCTTCGTCGCGAAGTTGCCGAGCGTGCAGATCACCTTCGGCTGGATCAGCTCGATCTGCCGGAAGAGGTGGCTCTCGCAGGCGGCAATCTCCTCGGGCTGCGGGTCGCGGTTTCCCGGCGGCCGGCACTTGAGGACATTCGCGACGAACACGTCCTCGCGGGTCATCCCGATCCCGGCGAGCAGCTTGCCGAGGAGCTGGCCCGCCGAGCCGACGAACGGCACCCCCTGCTTGTCCTCGTGGAACCCGGGCGCCTCGCCGACGAACATCAGGTCGGCCGTCGTCGAGCCGGAGCCGAAGACGGTCTGCGTGCGCGTCTCCGAGAGGGGGCAGCGGGTGCACCCCGAGACGGACTCGCGCAGCTCCTCGAGCGCCGGGTTGGCGATCAGCGCGTCAGTGACCGCCGCAGCCACAGCTCCCGCCGCAACATCCGCCGCCCGAACTCCCGCCGCCGGACTGCATGCTGGGCTGCTTGCTGAGACCGTGAGCCGCGAACGTCGAGAACTGCCGCTTCGCCTTGACGGACCCGCAATCGGGGCACGCAGGGGTCTCGTCCGACCGGACGAGCTCCTCGAAGTGCGACTCGCAGCTCATGCAGACGTACTCGTAGATCGGCATCTCGATGACAAGGGTACCAGCGCGGTTCGGCTGAACAGTGCCGCTCGGCTTGAACAGGGCGGTCAGGGGACACATCTCACCAA
Organism: Gaiellaceae bacterium; assembly: GCA_035552175.1. Lineage (GTDB taxonomy): Bacteria > Actinomycetota > Thermoleophilia > Gaiellales > Gaiellaceae > PALSA-600. The sequence goes on from DASZLW010000283.1 coordinate 7,537, forward strand.
GATCCTGTCGCCCGGGCCGGACGGAGCGGTATCCTTCCCGGTGCCCGGTATCCGCCTCGGCGGAACTGGAGCACAGCCGATGAAGACGATCCGGACGATCTCCGAGTTACGGCATGCGCTCGAGCCCGCGCGGGCGGGCTCGGTCGGTCTCGTGCCGACGATGGGCGCGCTCCACGAGGGCCATCTCTCGCTGTTCCGGCAGGCGCGGCGCGAGAACGACACGATCGTCGCGAGCGTCTTCGTGAACCCCGCGCAGTTCGAGAGCGGCGACGATCTCGCCGCCTATCCCGGAGACTTCGCCGCCGACGAGCGCGCCGCGGACGATGCCGGCGTCGACCTCCTCTTCGCCCCGCCGGTCGCCGAGTTCTATCCGCCGGGCTTCTCGACCTGGGTCGAGCCCGAAGGCGCCGCTCTCGGGCTCGAAGGCGCCGCCCGCCCCGGCCACTTCCGCGGCGTCGCGACGGCGTGCCTGAAGCTCTTCACCATCGTCCGCCCCACTCGCGCCTACTTCGGCCGCAAGGACGCCCAGCAGGTCGCGGTCGTCAAGCAGCTCGTCCGCGACCTGGATCTCGGGCTCGAGATCCGGGTCGTCCCGACGGTCCGCGACCCGGACGGGCTCGCGCTCTCTTCCCGCAACAGCCGCCTGACGGGCTCGGAGCGACGTCGCGCGCTTGCGATCCCGCAGGCGCTCGCGACGCGCGACCCGGACCGCGCCCGCACGATCCTCGCGGAAGCGGGGATCGAGCCCGACTACGTCGCGCTCGCCGACCTCGACGGGCCGACGCTGGCCGTTGCGGCAACCGTCGGCACCACACGCCTGATCGACAACGCCCTCCTGGAAGGAGACGCATGAGCTCGCGCCCTCGTACCCCCGGCCCCCTGGCCCCCGCCGCCGGCAAGCTCGCGCTGCCCGAGCTCGGCGAGATGAAGCGGCGCGGCGACAGGATCTCGATGGTCACCGCCTACGACGCGCCGTCCGCCGTGCTCGCCGACGAGGCGGGCGTCGAGCTGGTGCTCGTCGGCGACTCGGCCGCGATGGTGATGCTCGGCCACGAGTCGACGGTCCCGGTGACGCTCGACGAGCTGATCTTCCTGACCCGTGCCGTCACCCGCGCCGCCCGCCGCCCGCTCGTCGTCGGCGACCTGCCGTTCGGGACGTACGAGATCTCGGACGAGCAGGCCGTCGGGAGCGCGATCCGGATGCTCAAGGAAGGCGGCGCCGACACGGTGAAGCTCGAGGGCGCAGGGCGGATGGCGGCGCGGGTACGCGCGATCGCCGAGTCGAACATCGGCGTGATGGCGCACATCGGGCTGACCCCGCAATCGGCGACGAAGCTCGGCGGCTTCCGCGCCCAGGGCCGCACCGCCGACGCGGCGCTGAAGCTCTACGACGACGCACTCGCCCTGCAGGACGCAGGCGCCTACGCGCTCGTGCTCGAGGCCGTCCCGGCCCCGGTCGCCGCGCGCATCACGGGAGCGCTCGAGATCCCGACGATCGGGATCGGCGCCGGCGCCGAGTGCGACGGCCAGGTGCTCGTCTGGCACGACCTGCTCGGTCTCTACCCCGGGCAGACGCCGCGCTTCGTCAAGCAGTACGCCGAGCTCGCGGGCGAGATCCGCGGGTCGCTCGAGACCTACGTCGGCGAGGTCCGCGAGGGGTCGTTCCCCGAGGAGCGGCACGCATACTCGATCCCGGACGACGAGCTCGAGCGGTTCGATGCGGCGCTCGCCGAGCGTCAGCTCGACGGTTAGGCGAAGCCGCCGGCCCTCGGGAGGGAGCGTCGAGATCCTGTGTCAGAGCAGCGCAAGGCCGGCGCCGACCGCCAGTGGAACCGCGGTCGCAACGGCGGCTCTCCACCACGTCCAGCCGTGCACGGCACGAACGCCGATCGCGAGCAGTGCCGCCGCCCAGAGGCAGGCCGCGAGCCAGATCACGTCGAACACGTCGGCTCCGGCACCCCGGTCTGAGCCGCCGCGGTGGAAGAGGTCGCCACCGTAGAGGGCGAGCTTGACCGGCCACACCGCGAGCGCGAGCGCGACGGGGACGGCGGCGAACGCGAGGAGGTGGCGTGCCCGTAGGTATGTCCCTTCTGAGCCGAGAGTACGCAGGATCCAGAACAGGACGCCGCCGACGACCCAGTAGGCGAGGCCGCCGTAGAGGAACCCTGCGAGGAACACCCAGACGGCGATGACGATGCCCTGCGGGCCGTCCGGCTCGTCGAGCAGGCGGCCGGTCAGGTGCGTCGAGAGCACGAACGCGACGCCGGCGAGGAGCACGATCGCGAGCACCGGCTCGGCCCGGACCGCGACCTCGTCCGGATCGTCGCCGCGGAGCGCCACGAACACGGCCCTCGGCGCGGAGAGCACGAGCAGCGTCCGGAGCCACCACTCCCGCATCGGCCGGACGGGGACAGCCGTCAGGGCACGACGCCCTGGGTGACGGTCTGGCCGCCCGGGCAGATGTAGGTGACAGCCCCGAGATCGTCCCGGCTCTGGGCAAGCCATTGCTTGCCGCCGGGGCACACCTGCTGGTGGCGGAAGCTGAAGATGTACCCGACCATCCCGCCGCCGAAGAGGAGCACCGCGAGCGTCGCCATGATCAGGTACGTGCGCCGGCGGTCACGCGGGCTCATCTGGGTGCGCCGCTCCTCGACCACCGCCTCGCTCATCGCTTCTGTCACCGTCACAGGTTAGACGGGCGCCGCTCAGGCGGCGACGACTGCATGCCGTTCGAGGAGGGGACGCAGGAAGCTCCCGGTGTAGGAGCCCTCGGTGGCGGCGACGTCCTCGGGCGTGCCGGTGGCGACGACCTCGCCGCCGGCCTCACCGCCCTCGGGCCCCAGGTCGACGATCCAGTCGGCCTGCTTGATCACGTCGAGGTTGTGCTCGATCACGAGCACCGTGTTGCCGTTGTCGACGAGCCGCTGCAGCACCTCGAGCAGCTTCTCGATATCGGCGAAGTGGAGCCCGGTCGTGGGCTCGTCGAGGATGTAGAGCGTCCGGCCGGTCGCGACCTTGCAGAGCTCCGCCGCGAGCTTCACGCGCTGAGCCTCGCCGCCGGAGAGCGTCGTCGCGGGCTGTCCGAGCGTCATGTAGTCGAGCCCCACGTCGTGGAGGGTCTGGAGCCGTCGGCGGATCTTCGGGATCTTCGCGAAGAACCGGAGCGCCTCCTCGACCGACATCTCGAGCACGTCGGCGATCGTCTTCCCCTTGAACCTGACCTCGAGCGTCTCGCGGTTGTAGCGCCTGCCCTTGCACGTCTCGCACGGGACGTAGACGTCCGGCAGGAAGTGCATCTCGATCTTGATCTGCCCGTCGCCCTTGCACGTCTCGCAGCGCCCGCCCTTGACGTTGAACGAGAAGCGGCCGGGCTTGTAGCCGCGCACCTTGGCGTCCGGCGTCAGCGAGTAGAGCTCGCGGATGTGCGTGAAGAGGTCGGTGTAGGTGGCCGGGTTCGAGCGCGGCGTGCGGCCGATGGGGCGCTGGTCGATCTCGATCACCTTGTCGAAGGCGTCGATCCCCTCGACCGAGTCGTGGTCGCCGGGCTTGACCCGCACCCGCTGGAGGCGGTTCGCGAGCGACTTGTAGACGATCTCGTTCACGAGGGTCGACTTCCCCGAGCCGGAGACGCCGGTGACGGCGACGAAGCGGGCGATCGGGAACTCGACGTCGATCCCCTTGAGATTGTGCTGGGTCGCGCCGCGCACCGTGAAGACCCCCTGATCGTCGGTGCGGCGCGGGGGCACGACGATCTCGCGCGTTCCCGCGAGGAACTGGCCCGTGACCGACTTGCGGTTGCGCTCGACCTTCGCCGCCGTGCCTTCGGCGACGACGTGGCCGCCGTGCGCGCCCGCGCCGGGGCCCATGTCGACGAGCCAGTCGGAGCTCCGCATCATCTGCTCGTCGTGCTCCACGACGACCCCGGTGTTGCCGAGGTCGCGCAGGCGCTCGAGCGTCCCGATCAGCCGGTCGTTGTCGCGCTGATGGAGCCCGATCGACGGCTCGTCGAGGATGTACAGCACGCCCACGAGCTGGGAGCCGATCTGGGTCGCGAGGCGCAGCCGCTGCGCCTCGCCGCCCGAGAGGGTCGCCGAGGCGCGATCGAGCGCGAGGTAGCCGACGCCGACGTTGTCGAGGAAGGTCAGCCGCTCGCGGATCTCCTTCACGATCCGGACGCCGATCAGCTCCTCGGTCGCCGTCAGGACGAGCCCGTCGAGGAAGCCGAGCGCGCCCGAGACCGAGAGCTGCGTGAACTCGTGGATGTTGCGCTCGCCGACCGTGACCGCGAGCACCTCGGGCTTGAGCCGCGCGCCCTTGCACACCGGGCACGGCCGGAAGGACATGTACTCCTCGATCCGCTCGCGCTGCGTCGAGCTGTCCGTGTCGCGGTAGCGGCGCTCGAGCGAGGTGACGATCCCCTCGAAGGCGATCGTGTAGGCGCGCCGGCGGCCCATGCGGTTGCGGTAGGTGACGTACACCTTGTCGCCGCCGGTGCCGTTCAGGAAGTAGCTCTGCTGCCGCTCGTCGAGCTCCGCCCAGGGCACGTTCGTCGGGATCTCGTAGCGATCGGCGATCGCCTGGATCACCGATTCGTAGAAGCTCGAGCTGCCGACCGCCCAGGGCACGAGCGCCCCGTCGTCGATCGAGAGGCCGGGATCGGGAACGAGCAACTCGGGGTCGATCTCCTGCTGCGCGCCGAGGCCCGTGCACCGCGGGCAGGCGCCGTGCGGCGAGTTGAACGAGAAGATCCGGGGCTGGAGCTCCGGCAGCGAGACGCCGTGCTCGGGGCAGGCGAACCGCTCGGAGTACGTGAGGCTCTCGCCCTTCTCGAGCAGATCGACGACGACGAGCCCCTCGGCGAGCGCGACGGCCGTCTCGACGGACTGCGTCAGCCGGAGCCGGAGGTCGTCCTTCATCACGAGCCGGTCGACGACCACCTCGATCGTGTGCTTGAACTTCTTGTCGAGGGTGGGCGGCTCCTCGAGCAGGTACTGCTCGCCGTCGACCTTCACGCGCGTGAAACCCTCGTTGCGGAGGCTCTCGAACTCGGCTCGGTACTCGCCCTTGCGATCGCGGACGATCGGCGCGTTGATCGTGAAGCGCGTTCCCTCCGGCAGCGCGAGGATCTGCTCGACGATCGAATCGACGGCCTGGCCGGCGATCGGGCGTCCGCAGATCGGGCAGTGCGGCCTGCCGACGCGCGCGTAGAGCAGCCGCAGGTAGTCATAGATCTCGGTCACGGTCCCGACCGTCGAGCGTGGGTTCCGCGACGTCGTCTTCTGGTCGATCGAGATCGCCGGCGAGAGACCGTCGATCGAGTCGACGTCCGGCTTCTCCATCATCTGCAGGAACTGGCGGGCATAGGCCGAGAGCGACTCGACGTACCTGCGCTGCCCCTCGGCGTAGATCGTGTCGAAGGCGAGGCTCGACTTCCCCGAGCCCGAGAGCCCGGTGATGCAGATCAGCGCGTTGCGAGGGAGCCGAACCGTGATGTCCTTCAGGTTGTGCTCCCTGGCGCCGTGGACTACCAGTTCGTCGGCTGCCATCTGAGACCATTCTACCGGGCGAACGGACGTTCGTCCGACGGCACCTGCAACATGCCTCGGGTGCTCGCGAAATCCGGGCAGATGTCATAGGCTCCGGCCGCAACTCGCCCAGAGTGAACCATCAGGAGGGATAGATGCTTTCCAGGAAAAACGTGATTTGGACCGCCGGCGCGCTCGTCGCACTCGCTGTCGCGGCACTTGCCGCAAGCGGCGGCGCGGCCACGCACGCCGCCGCGACCGCGCGCCCGGACCTCGCTCGGCCGGTGCTCGCGAGACACCTCGTCAACCCGATTCCGACCTCGGCGTGCAAGACGTCGCTCGGCATCGAGTGCTACTCGCCCGGCCAGTTCGCCCAGGCCTACCGACTGAGCGAGCTCGAAGCTGCCGGCGTCGACGGGAGCGGCGAGACGATCGCCATCGTCGACTCGTTCGGCTCGCCGACGATCGCCAACGATCTCCACGTCTTCGACCAGCAGTTCTCGAACCCGCCGGCCGGCATTCCCGCCGACCCCGCGATCGCAACCGATCCGAACCTGACGATCATCACGCCG
>DASZLW010000284.1:0-19353 GCA_035552175.1 Gaiellaceae bacterium
GGTCGGCCTCGCCGGCCGCCTCAAGCACCGGCCGGCGGAGCTCTCCGGCGGTCAGCAGCAGCGCGTCGCCGTTGCCCGCTCGCTCGTCTCGCGACCGACAGTCGTCTTCGCCGACGAGCCCACCGGCAACCTCGACTCCCGGTCGAGCGGCGAGATCCTGAAGCTCCTCCGAGATTGCTGCGACACCTACGGGCAGACGATCGTGATGGTCACCCACGATCCGCGCGCAGCCGCGATCGCCGACAGGATCCTGTACATCGCCGACGGCCAGATCGTGCTCGACCAGAGGGGAGCGACCGCCGCCGAGGTGCTGAAGACGATGAACGAGCTCGAGTCGCACGCGGCGCCTGCAGCGTCGTGATCCGCGTCGCCCTGAAGGATCTGCTCGGCCGGAAGCTCCGGTTGATCCTCACCTCGCTCGCGATCGTGATGGGCGTCGCGATGGTGAGCGGCACCTTCGTCCTCACCGACACGATCAACGCCGGGTTCAAGGCGATCTTCACCACCGCCACGGCGGGGGACGACGCCGTCATCACGGGCAAGGAGGTCTTCGGCGGCTCGCAGAACGCACCGTCGTTCCCCGAGTCGACCCTCGCGAAGGTGAAGACGCTCTCGGACGTCGACGATGCCGCCGGCGGGATCGCGGACGAGGCGCAGTTCGTCGGGCGTAACGGCAAGGTGGTCGGCAGCAACGGCGGGGCGCCCGGTCTCGCGTTCAGCGTCGACGCGAACGGCGACCAGCGCTTCAACCCGACGACGCTCGTCAGCGGCCACTGGCCGGTGGGGTCGCACGAGGTCGCGATGGACGAGCACACCGCCTCGAACCAGCATTTCGAGGTGGGCCAGCTCGTCGGGGTGATCCCGCAGGCGGGGAAGGAGCAGAGGTTCCGGTTGAGCGGCATCGTCCGCTTCGGGCAATCGACGTCGATCGGAGGCGCCACGCTCGCCTTCTTCGACCTCCCGACGGCGCAAGCCCTCTTCGACAAGCAGGGAGAGCTCGACCAGATCGACGTCGCCGGGAAAGCCGGCGTCTCGAAGCAGGCACTCCTTTCGCAGATCCGCAACGTCCTGCCACCGCACACCCAGGTTCAGACCGGCGAAGAGCGTGCGAAGTCGCAGTCCGACGAGGCCTCGTCGCAGCTCTCGTTCCTGCGCTACTTCCTGCTCGCGTTCGGCGCGATCGCGCTGTTCGTCGGCGCCTTCGTGATCGCGAACACGCTGTCGATCACGATCGCCCAGCGGACGCGCGAGTTCGCGACGCTCCGGTGCGTCGGCGCCACGGGGAAGCAGGTGCTCGGCGTGGTGGCGCTCGAAGGTCTCGTCACCGGCCTGCTTGCCTCGACGGTCGGCCTCTTCGTCGGCCTCGCCCTCGCGAAGGGCCTCGACGAGCTCTTCAAGGCATTCGGCGCCGACCTCCCCGAGACCGGTCTCGTGTTCGCGACGCGCACGGTGATCCTCTCGCTGGTGCTCGGCACCGTGGTCACGCTGCTCGCGAGCATCCGTCCCGCGCTCCGCGCAACCCGCGTGCCCCCGATCTCGGCCGTCCGCGAGGGATCCGTCCTGCCTCCGTCCCGGCTCGCGCGCTTCGGCCCGCTCGCCGCGATCGTCGTCTGCACGATCTCTCTGGTGCTCGTCTTCTACGGCGCGTTCGGGCATGGCGCGACGGGGGGGCGGCTGTTGATCTTCGGCATCGGCGTGCTCGGCATCTTCGTCGGCGTCGCGATGGTCGCGCCGCGCCTCGCGCGTCCCCTCGCGTCGGCGCTCGGCAGGCCGGCAACCGTCGTCGGCGGCGTGGCGGGCGATCTGGCCCGATCGAACTCGATGCGCAACCCGAGCCGCACGGCCTCGACGGCGGCGGCCCTGATGATCGGTCTCGCCCTCGTGACGACGGTCGCCGTCCTCGCGCAGGGCCTCAAGTCGCAGTTCGAGGATGCCGTCAAGGCCGAGTTCCACGCCGACTACGCACTCACCTCGCAGAACGGCTTCCTGCCGACCGGGGTCGGCTCGGCCGACGCGCTGCGGGCGTCGCATGTCGCCACCGTCGTGTCGGGTGTACGTGCGGGCGACGGCAGGGTGTTCGGCAAGAGCCTTCAGGTCGCGGGCGTCGAGCCCGGCATCTCGAAGGTGCTCGCGCTGAAATGGGTCGACGGGTCGAACGACTCGCTCGACGGGCTCGGCCTCCACGGCGCGATCGTCGACAAGGACTACGCCAAGTCGCACAAGCTCTCGGTCGGCTCGCCGATCCGTCTCGAGACGCCGAGCGGCAAGTTCCTCTCGCTGCGCGTCGCAGCGATCTTCTCGCCGCCGAAGGGCGGATCGCCGCTCGGGACGGTGACGGTGTCGTCGCAGGCGTTCGATTCGGTCTACACGAACCCCCAGAACGTCTTCACGTTCATCGACACGCCCGGTGGGGTGACACCGGCGAACACGAAGAAGCTGAACGCCGTGCTGAAGACGTTCCCGGACGCGAAGATCCAGACCGAGAAGGAGTTCGTCGACAACCAGATCAAGGGTCTCGACCAGTTCCTGCAGCTGCTCTACATCCTCCTCGGGCTTTCGATCATCGTCAGCCTCTTCGGGATCGTAAACACGCTCGTGCTCACGGTGTTCGAGCGGACGCGCGAGATCGGGATGCTGCGCGCAGTCGGGATGACGCGCCGTCAGACGCGCCGCATGATCCGGCACGAGTCGGTGATCACGGCGCTCCTCGGCGCCGCGCTCGGGATTCCCGTGGGCCTCGGTCTCGCGGCGCTCGTCGACCAGGCCCTCCGCGGGATCCCGTTCGCCGTGCCGTGGGGCACGGTCGTCGTCTTCGTCATCGCCGCGATCGTCGTGGGCCTCCTGGCCGCGATCTTCCCGGCGCGGCGGGCGTCGCGCCTGAACGTGCTCGAAGCGCTCCAGTACGAGTGACGCGCGAGGCGCTCCAGGCGCTGCTCGCGACGCACGAGCCTGCCGACGAGGAGGAAGCGGCGGACCTGGAGAGGATGCGCGCATGGGCGGCCACGCTCGAGGAGCCGTTCTCACGTGCGCAGCCGGAGGCGCACTTCACGGCATCTGCCGTCGTCACCGACGAGGCCGTCGAGCGGACGCTGCTCGTGCATCACCGCAAGAGCGGCTCGTGGTTCCAGCCGGGTGGGCACTTCGAGCCGGAGGACGCCTCAGCGGCGGAAGCCGCGATGCGCGAGGCGCGCGAGGAGACGGGTCTCGCGGTGCGGCTCGGGCGATCGGAGCCGCTCGACGTCGACATCCACTGGGTCCCCTGGGACGAGCACTTCCACCTCGACGTGCGCTACCACGTTCTTGCCTCCGGGCGGCTCGCACCGGACACAGCTGAGGTGCACGCGGCCGAGTGGCTCACCTGGGACGAGGCGTTGGCGCGGATCACGGAGCTGCCGCTGCGGCGCGCCCTCGGGAAGGTCTCGGGCCGCAGTTAGAGAGGACCGCTGCCTCGAGGCGGCTGTCTAGAGGCGGCCGACGGCGCTCTTCGCGAGCGACTGCTGGGTCGCGACCACGGGCGCGATGCCCACGAACGCGATCGAGATCTGGATCCCGTTCTTCCAGACGAGCAGCGTCTTCCCCTCGACCGACCACGCGTCCGCTCCGACGCCCGAGATCGGGAAGGCGAAGCCGAGCTTCTTCGCCGCCTTGTCGAACGCGGATTGCGTCGCGACGCGCGAGGTCGCGACGGTCATCGTCTTCTTCTTGATGACGTAGGTGCACGAGAGCGTGGTGCCGACCGGCTTCGTCTTCGGCTTCGGCGGGGTCGTGTTGAAGACGGTCGAGGCATCCGTCGTCGTCACGAGCGCGCACGGGTCCGGCGGCTTCGCGGCCGATGCCGTTCCGGCAGTGACTCCGAAGAGCGCGAGCACGGTGATGACGAGCAGCCTGCGCATCGCGGAAAGCGTATCTAGTCGAGCCGGCGGAAGCCAACCGGCGCCGGGCGCGGATCGAGCGGGCTGACGGGCAGGCCGGCGAGCGGCGCGGGCGCGTTGTAGCCGCCCGGGGCGGTGTCGTTCGAGCCGTCGGGATGGAACAGCGCGGCCAGGAGTTGGATCTGCCCGCGGCCCACGCCGAGCTCGAACTGGCCGCCGCCGTACAGCGCGATCTCGTGCTCGGCGCAGCGATCGTAGAACTCGAAGAGGCGCTCGACCGAGCCGAAGCGGGACGGTTTCGAGTTGAGGCAGCGCGGCGGGAAGGGGAGCTCCTCGACGTCTCGCCAGGAGTGGATCGGCGCGTCCCACGTGATGCGGTCGCGATACTGCGCGAGGACCTCGTCCGTCTCGGGCGTGAGGCCCGGGTCCTCGATCCATGCGTTCGGGAAGGTCTCGGCGACGCGCCGGTAGAGGTCGGGGTTCGGCGGCTGGTCGACGACCGTCCCGTGATAGGCGCCCTTCAGGTCGGCGACGTCGATCTTCCCGTTCCCGACGAGGCTCTCGAAGAACTCGTCCGTCCAGTCGGGCGTCGGATCGAGCTTGAACCGCAGCTCGGGGTACAGCGCGAGCCAGCCGTCGAGGGAGGTCGCGCGTGTCGAGGAGACGAACTTCAACGGCTTCGGCTCGCGCCTCACCGCCTCGCCGAGCGACCGGGCGTCCTGCTGCAGCGCGAGGTCGAGTGCCGCCGACTCGAACGCCCAGCGGCGGTAGTCGCGGTAGGCGGCCTGCCCCGCCTCGCCGTGCGGAAAGAGGTCGATCGTGTCGAGGTGGTTCGAGAACGACTCGAGCGTCCACGTGCCGGCGGCGTGCACCTCGGGCAGCCGGTCGGGGGCGTGCTCGCTCCCGTCGTAGGTGACGTCCTCGCCGAGCCCGGTGAACCCGGCACCCGAAAGGCCGACGGTCGTCGTCCGGCGCGTGAACTGGGGTGAGATCTCCTGCGATGCCGGCTCGAACGAGAGCGACTCGATCTCGAGTGGGAGGTCGCGGACGAGGTCGTAGAGGCTCATGGCGCCCACGAGCCGAAGCCTTTCGCGCTCGCCGGAGGTCTCACCGCGGACATCGCCGCAAAACTAGCGCTTGCCTTCGAGGTGGCGCCGCAGCGCATCGAGCCGTTCGTCCCATTCGGCGCCCGCTTCGGTGAGCCGGTAGCGGGTCTCGCGACCGGCGCGCTCGCCCTCGACGAGGCCGGCCCCGCTGAGTGCCGCGAGGTGCTTCGAGACGGCCTGCCGGGTCATCGGCAGCTCGCCGGTGAGCTCGGTCGCGGTTGCGGTGCCGTTCGCCGCGAGATAGCCGAGGACGTGCCGGCGGCTCGGATCTGCGAGGGCGGAGAAGACGCTGCCGATCGGATCAGGCATAGGCGAGCGCGGATGCTCGGAGGCCGAGCGCCGTCGTCCACGCCGGCGAGGTCTCGACCACGGTGAGCCGGGTTCCGCCGGCATCGTCGTCGAGCGTGAACTCGACCTCGCCCTCCTCGTCCCATTCGAAGGACAGCCGCTCGCCGGGCTCGACCTCGGTCACCGTCGCATGGCGCGACTCGCCGTTCCCCCAGCGGAACGTCGCGCCGCCGCCGGGACGCAGGTCGAGATCGACGTCGTTCGCGAACCAGCGCTCGAGCTCGCGCGGATCTGTGAGCGCGTCCCAGACCTCTTCGCGCGTGGCGGGCAGGACGATCTCCTTGCGGATCATGAACAACCTCCCACGATGTGCAACCGATGAGTTGCTAGTTTGAAGGCAACCAACAGGTTGCACATTACTCGAGGAGGTTGTCATGGTGATTGGTCAGGTGATCCCGATGGTGATCGAGGCGGACGGCCGCGGCGAGCGCTCGTTCGACATCTACTCCCGGCTCCTTCGCGAACGGATCGTCTTCCTCGGCCAGGAGGTCGACGACCAGTCGGCGAACCTGATCGCCGCGCAGCTGCTCTTTCTCGAAGCCGAGGATCCCACGAAGGACATCTGGCTGTACGTCAACTCGCCGGGCGGCTCGGCGTACGCCGGGATGGCGATCTACGACGCGATGCAGTACGTGAAGCCCGACGTCGCGACCGTCTGTCTCGGGATGGGAATGTCCGCCGGCGCGATGATCCTGTGCGGGGGCGCCGCCGGGAAGCGGTATGCACTGCCGAACGCGAAGATGATGATCCACCAGGGATCGGGCGGGTTCCGCGGCACGCCCGCGGACATCCAGATCGCCGCACGTGAGATCCTCGAGCTGACGCGTCAGATGGCCGAGATCATCTCGCGCCATTCCGGGCGATCGGTGGATGAGGTGATGGTGGACATCGACCGCGACCGGTTCATGACTCCGCAGGAGGCGGTTGCGTACGGGCTGATCGACGCGGTGATGGCGCAGGGCGGCGACTCGCGCCCGGGACTGCCCGCGCGAAAAGCCGCGTGACCGGGACGAGGATGCCGATCGTGATCAGGGAGACCGCGAGGAAGGCCGCCTCCTTCCCGTCGAGAGCGCGGCCGAGGACGAGCGCGCGAACGACGACCGCGGCGGGGACGCCGGCGGCCCACGTCGCGAGGAGGTGCCGCCAGCCGGGGCGCGAGTAGAGCCGCACAGCGGCGGCCGCGGCGAACCAACAGCCGAGGAACGGGAGAGCATCACGCGCGTACCCTCGGACCGAGACGCCGCCGTGGTGGGAGAGAAGGCCGATCGTGACGAAGACCACGATCGCGACGACGTCGGCGGCCGCGAACGCGCCCGGCGAGATTCCCGATGCCGGACGGAACCGCACGCACTCAGGCTAGCCGCGAGTCGCCGCCGCGCCGTTTTTCTCCTGCACGCGGGGGTGTGGAGAAACTGACACACGGACGTCACCATTCACCCTCGGAGCCCCGATAGCCTCGACGGCATAAGGGGCGGGAGGTGGGTCTCCCAAAAGAAACAGCAAGGATTCGATCCGCGGGAACTCGATTCGAGGCCGAACGAACGAGCGCCCGGTCTCCCGGGCGCTCATGGTTCAACGTCTCGCCGGCTTGGGCGGGATGGCGACTGTCAGGCCTCCGCGGGGTCCGTCGTCGGATCGTCCGGAGCGACGACCGGCGGAGCCGCCGGGGGAGGGGGCGGTGTGGCGGCCGACGTGCCTCCGCCGCTCGAGCCGCCGACGGAGATGTTCTTCGGCATCTCGGGCATCGTCACGCCTTCCGACTTCGCGCGCATGACGGCGGCGGCGCCGATCGCGAGCGAGAGGATGAGTCCGAGCCACTCGGGCCAGGCCCTGATCTGGCTCCAGTCGAGGAACGTGATCACAGTGAACAGCGTCAACAAGAGTGCGAGGCCCGCCGACACCTGGGGCGTCGTCAGCGGCAGGGTGAAGCTCATGTTCAGGAGGCGCGTGACCTCCCATGCGAGCAGGACGATCGCGAGCAGCACGCAGAGGAGCCCGAGCCCGTGCCATTCGCTGCGACCCACGGTGAATCCGTCGGCCGAGAACTGCTGCCAGTTGAAGAACGAAAAGATGATGTAAAGCGCCGTACCGCCGAGCACGATCTGCGTCTCGCGGGGGAGCCTCTTCAGCGTTTCGACGTCCATGATGTGCGAGCCCTTTCCGTGTTGTTGCCAGCGAGTCCCGTCAACTCAGGCGGGTGGCGGGAGCATAAACCGTTCGGCGGCTGGATGGCCAATCGAAAGACGACCCGTAAATGGTTCGGCGTCGCCTGCTGGAAGCCGTTCTCGTTCGGATGTCTACATCCGCGCCTCGCCGCGTCGAGAGGGCTCGCCGATTCGGGCCGCGGGGATGCGCGCGGAGCTGATCGATCTGGCGAGGTTCCGCCGCTTCGGGACGTGCCCGAAAAGGGCGGCTCCGAGGGGCTAAAAACCGGTGTCTGACACCAGGTGGAGACGCTGGAACCGTCATCGCCGCAGGGATTCCGGCGATCGGCGCGCCTCGGAACGCCGTCGTCTGGCACCGTTTCCACACCTGTCCTCTCGAGCCGGTTCAACCCGGGTTGGGAGGACTAGCCGCGGATCTGGAACGGCGAAACGTGCCAGGCATACCAACGCCAGTACCAGTCGGGAGGGATGCGCGGGGCGGTCGGACGGCGGCCCGACTTTCCGTTCTGCTGCCAGTCGGAGAGCGCGAACGCCCAGTGCGGGATGATCTTCGGGAGCTTCGGCGGGCGCTTCGACGGAAGCACGACGAGCGGCTTCGAGGGCGCGCTGACCTTGCCCGCCGCATCGGTCGCGACGACCCGGAAGACGCTCGGCGACGCGTGGTGGAGGGCGGTGATCGACGCCGTCGTCACCGGCAGCGCGAGCGCCGCGCGGTTCGAGAGGGTGATCTCGTAGGAGACGGCCGGCCCGCTGGCGCTCACCGACTTCGGCCACTCAAGCACGAGCCCCCCATGCGAGAAGTGCCCCGTCAACGCCGCCGGCGCGGGCGGCCGTCCCTGCTCGGGCAGGAGCGCGAAATACCCGTCCACGGTGGTCGTGATGTCGAACGACCCGTTCGTGTCGCGAAGGTCGCCAGCCTTCGCGCCCGCGGGAGGCGCGCCGCCGACGAGTGGCGGCAACGGCTTCCAGGAGGCGCCATCCGTCGAGCTCATCGGGGCGAGGTTGCCCGGAATGGCCGTGACGTGGATCGTGAGCGGCTCCGCGAAGCCTTTCGTCAGTAGCGCCGGTGCCGTCTCCGCGACCTGGAGTTGCACGCCGTACCCGCCGCTCCCGAACCCGGGCACCGGCGCGCTCGGCGTCGTCGGCGTGAGGCTGACGACCACAGGCTGCTCGAAGGCCCCCGCCGGCCAGCTCACCTTTGAGATGCCGTCCGAAGCGGCGACCGAGCCCGCGGAGGAGAGCGTCGACGGCGCGACCGGCGGGACCGGGGCCGGCGCGACGATACCCGTCGTGCCGACAACAGCCCCGTCGACGTAGTTCGAATCTACGTCGAGCGTCACGCCCCCCCAGGTCTCGTGGTGGCCCCCGCGATACTGATGCACGCGCTGGTGGTTCGGCCACAGGGCGTCCGGGAGATACGGGTTGCCGAACACGCTCTCGACCCCGTTCCAGTCGGCGATCCAGACGTCGTCGGGAGAAATCGCGGTGTTCGCGAGCGTCTGGAGGTCGCGGATCGTCGAGCCCCCGCTCCCGTAGACACCGGCGAGATGCCCGAGCGCGTGAAGCTCCGTCACCCACGCGCCGACGAATGCCTGCACGGCCTGCGTGCACCCGGGATCGTGCTGCGAGTACCCCTCCATGTCGAAGTAGATCGGGCTGCTTTGCGGGAGCCCGAGCGCTGCGGCGTCGGCTGCCGCGTCATCTGCCTGCGCGGTGCCCTCACTCGCAGCCGAGCCCGCGTCGATGCGCCCCGCCGACCCGCTCCAGCAGGGCGCCTGCAGCCCGACATAGATCGGGATCAGGCTCCAGCCGAGGGCGACTGCACCGGCGGCCCACGTCGGTGAGAGCTGGAGGTTCGGGCAGGCGCGATCGGCGCCACCGATGTAGATCCCGAGGGCGCGATACGGTGAGGCGAGCCAGGCCTGGAGCGTGTCGGTCTTCGGCGCGTTGCACGAGTCGAACGCGTAGCCGGTGAACGAGGAGGCCTTGCCACCGACTGAAGCGCCCGACCCCGCTCCCGCCAACGCGAGTGCGAGCACCGCCGCAAGCGCGAGACCGCCGATCCTTCGGCTGCTGACCCGGGAAGCCAGCGCTGCTTCCCACCAGCGCACTCCAGGTACTTCGCTGCGGCCGCGGGTGCTCCTCGCAGCGGCCATCCTGGATGGTAGGTCGGAGAGTCTGAGATCCGGGTTCGCTTCCCGTTCGGGAAATGTGTGCGCAGTTGTCGTTCGACCTATGCCGCGGTCTCGGCCTTACGGAGGCCGCGGTATGCCCACAACGCGAAGAGGAGAGCCAGGATGGCGGCGGTGAGGAACGCCGCCGCGATTCCCGAGGGTTGGCCCGCGATCAGGGACCGGGCGGCATCGACGACGCGTGTGAGCGGGTTCACGACGGCGATGCCGTGGATCCAGCCCTTCAGCAACTGCAGCGGAACGTAGACGGGGGCAAAGAAGAGAATCAGGAAGACAGGCATCTGCATGATCGGGCCGGCCTGCATCGACCGGAGCCTGAGCGCCACGCCCGTGGCCCAGAGCACCGCCGCGAAGTTGACGATCGCCCCGAGGCCGTAGAGGCCCGCGATCTCGACTCCCCCGCCGCCGACCTTCATCCCGACGATCAGCGCCACGGCCGTGACCAGGCCGATGGTCACGAGCCAGCGGACAAGCGCCGCAGCGGCATAGCCGAGCACGATCCCGATCCGGTTCGGCGCCGCGAGCAGAAGGCGCTTCCCGAAGCCGCCCTCGAAGTCGCGCGCGATCCCGAATCCCGTGAACACGCCGCCGAACGCGGCCGACTGCAGCAGGACGAACACGAACTGGAACGCGGTGTATCCGTCCGGAAAGTCGAAACCGGGAGTGTCCTTCAGATGCGAGAGGCCACCCGCGAACGCGGTGAAGAAGAACAGCGGGAAGAGCAGTGACGGCAGGATGATCGACGGATTCGTGAATGCGTTGTGGAGCGACCGCCATGCGACGCCCTGAGCGACGGAGAGCATCCTCACGAGCGGGCCACCCTGCTGTGCAGCGACGTCCCGGCGAGGGTGATGCCGACGATCGCGAGGGCCGCGGCGATCCCGAATCCCAGGCCGAGCGCCTCGCCGTCCCAGCCGTCGATCACGAGGCTGCGGATGCACTCGAGGAGGTAGGAGACCGGGTTCACGGTGGCGGCGTCGCGGAACCACGTCACGCCGATCAGGTTGCGCGGGATGTTCATCGACGAGATGAACAGGAAGACGAAGAAGAGCGGAAAGACGCTCTGAACGGCCTCGCCCGAGCCCGTGCGGAGCGCGAGGAACGCGCCGAGGGAGCCGAACCCGACCGTGACGAGAAACGAGAACGCGAAGAGGACGAGGATCCCGAGCGGGCCGGACGCGAACCGGACGCCGGCGATCAGCCCGACGCCGACATAGAGCGCGGCCTGGAGCAGACCCACGGACACGACGCCTCCGAGTTGGCCGATCAGCACTGCCGCGCTGCGCATCGGCGTCAGGAGGAGCCGGTTCAGGAAGCCCGTCTGGATGTCGCGCGCAAGATCTGTCCCGGCGTTCATCGTCGCAAAGAGCCCGCCCTGGATGAACGGGACGGCAAGCGCGAACGAGACGAACGACCGCGTCGGGAAGCCGGGTAGATGCGTCTCGGCCTTGAGCCCGCCCGAGTTGACCGCGAGCAGCAGCATCGGGAAGAGGAGCGGGAAGACGATGTTCGCCGGCTGGCGGAGCGTGCGCACGATCGACCGGCGCGCGAGCAGGAGCACCTGGTCTCTCACTGCGCGACCGCCGACCTGTCGAGTAGGGACAGGCGCCGGGGCCTGTCCCCGGTGGTGTCCCGACGGGGCGTGACCCGGGTGGTCATGTTCCCGTAGTTCGTGTCCTCGTAGTTCGTGTCCCAGTGATGTAGATGTACATCAACATCACCGGGCCGACGATGTTGATGTACATCTACATCACCGTCGCGCCAGTACTGTCGTAGAGCCGCGTTCACCGACGGCCACGCTTGGGCTTGGCGGTCGCGGTCGCGTTCGGCTCGTCGTCGCCCGCGCCCTCGAGCGAGCGCCCGGTCTTCGCCAGGAAGACGTCGTCGAGGGAGGGCTGGTGGAGCTGGAGCTGCTCGACCTTCAGGCTTGCCGCATCGAGGGCCCGGACGATGCCGGCGAGGTCGGTCTCGCCCGAGCGCAGCCGGACCGCGACTCCGTCCGGCGCCGGAACGAGCTCGCCGAAGCCGGCGAGGATCGACTCCGCCCGTTCGCGGTCCGCAGGGTCGGACGGGCTCACGACGACGGTCGGACGCCCGACCTCGGCCTTGAGTGCGGCCGGCGTTCCCTCGGCGACGATCTTGCCGTGGTCGATGATCCCGATCCGCGCTGCGAGGACGTCGGCCTCCTCGAGATACTGGGTCGTGAGGAAAACGGTGACGCCGTCCTCTTTCGCGAGGCGCGCGACCTCCGCCCAGAGGGCGGTGCGGCTCTGGATGTCGAGACCGGTGGTCGGCTCGTCGAGGAACAGGATGCTCGGGCGGTGGACGAGTGCGAGCGCCAGGTCGAGCCGGCGCTTCATCCCGCCGGAGTAGCCGCGCACCTTGCGATCGGCGGCCTCGGTCAGCCCGACGCGGTGGAGGAGCTCGTCCGCGCGTGACGAGCGTTCGGCCCGCGGCAGCGCCTGCAGCGTCGCCTGCAGCCGGAGATGCTCGCGGCCCGTTAGGAGCGGGTCGAGTGCTGCTTCCTGGAGCGCGGCCCCGATTCGCTGTCGAACCTCGGCGCCCTGGCTCGCGACATCGAACCCGCCGACGCGCGCGAAGCCTGCGGTCGGAGGGAGCAGTGTCGTCAGCATGTGGACGGTCGTCGACTTGCCGGCGCCGTTCGGGCCGAGGAAGCCGTAGATCTCGCCGGTCGGGATGCCGAGGTCGATCCCGTCGACAGCGCGCGGCCCCTTGTTGAAGTCCCGGATGAGGCCCTCGGCCTCGATCGCTGCGTCGCTCATGCCCGCGGAAGCCTACGGACGGCGCCCGGTCAGCCGACGAGGTAGGCCCTGACGTGCAGGAACGAGCCGCCCTCCTTCCCGTTCGCGACCCCGGGGGCGAAGCTGATCGTATGCCGGCCGGGTCGCGGCCACCGCCAGGCGAAGAGAACGGTGCCCTTGATCGCGCGGCCCGAGCTCGATTTGTCCTGCCAGATCCCCGTGCCGTCGAACGTCTCGCGCCCGTCGACGGAGACCCGCGCGTGCCCGGCCTCGCAGCAGCTTTCGCCGAGCGTGCCGATCAGGGCGATCTCGGAGCCGGTGAATCTCAGCGTCCCCGTCGGTCCGAGCTGCCTCGCGACCCGACGCGCGCCGACCCACGGGTTCACGATCCGGATGACGCCGCGAGGATCGAGTGCGGCGGCTGCGATCTCGAGCGCGAGCCCGCCGTTCGTCTGCCATGCGGTGACGATCGTCTGAGGCGCGGGGCCGTCGAAGAACCGGCCGAAGGCGCCGTCGGGCGCCCGCGCCGAGACGGCCGCTGCGGCGTTCGTCAGGATCCAGGAACGGGCGAAGGCCTGCTTGCCGTCCGTCGCGAGGGCATACATCCCCTCGACGAGCGGCTCGACGACGTCATTCTCGGCCTGCAGGTCGGCGAACACGCCGGCCGGATCGGAGAGGTCGGCGACGACTGCCTTCGCGCTCGCGACGGCCTCGTCGAGATAGCTTGCCGTCCCGGTCAGCTTCGAGAGCTCGAGCCCGCTCCAGATCATGTCGCCGTTGACCGAGGCGAAGAAGCGGTGAGGCACCTGCGTGCAGGTCTGTCCGTTGTCGAACACGTAGACGGTGTAGAGAGGCACGGCCGGATCGAGGAAATGGGCCCGGATCGCCGCGTACCGCGTGACTGCCGAGGTCAGGTACTTCTGGTCGCCGGTCGCCTGGAAGAGCAGGATCGCCGCCTTGACCGCGTTCCCGTCCGACTCGAGCGTCTTCAGCTGGTTGATCGAGCCGGACGGCTGCTGGTAGCGGATGTCCGGGCAGGCCCCGAGCGAGAAGGCATCGGAGCCCTCGACGAAGCCGAACGCCGCCTCGGCCTTGGTCAGCGCCGCCGGGTCGTGAGTGACCTCGTACTCCCGGCTGGCGGCGATCGAGTCCCACTCGGGAACATCGCTCCACGAGTCGCAGGAGGGCAGGCGGCATGCCGCAGGGTAGGTCGGCGCGGCGAGCGTGAGTGCCGCGAGGACCGATGGGATCGAGGTGTCGCCGGCCGTCCGGGCGCGCAAGGCCAGGGCGTAGGTGAGCGAGTCGGCCCCCCAGTCGCTGTCGGTCGCGCCGCAGGCCGACTGCTCGCACTGGTTCCAGAGCCCGTTTCCGGCGTAGTACACGTCGAGGAGCGTCGACAGCGCCTGCGCGCCGGCGGCACCGTACGTTGTCGTCGGAACCGGCGCGGCCGCACCCGAGGCGGCGAGCAGGCCGGCCGCGACGACTGCGAGCGCGGCGCGAAGCACGCCTCCGACGGTAGCGCGTCCGGCTCCGAACGCAAGAGGAGAGGCCCGGATCCCGGACCTCTCCTCGTCCCGCGACCGGGGAACGGACTCCTTGTCGCCCAGTCTTGCCCCGCGAGCCTCGAATGCGCTGTGTCTCGAATGCGGCGAGCGCGTACGCCCTGCGGCCAGTCTGCGGGCGCCGCCGCCGCGCGGCAAGGGTCGTTCACCGGTCCGTTTCGCGCTCTCGGCCAGGTTGCTCCATCCATGCCGGGGCGGCTCTCGCGTCAGAATGGTCCGATGTCCTACGACGGGAGGGATCTTGACCGAGCAGAGGCACGACGACGGACGCGCGGCGCGTCCCGTCGTCGGGATCACGACCTACATCACGCAGGCTGCCTGGGGTGTCTGGCAGATCGAGACGGCGCTCGTCCCGGCCGACTACGTCCACGCTGTCGAACGTGCCGGCGGCCGGCCGCTTCTGGTCCCGCCGTCGCCGAACGGGATCGAGGAGACCCTCGATTCCCTCGACGGCCTGATCCTCTCGGGAGGCTCCGACCTCGGGCCCGACCTCTACGGGCAGGAGGCGCATCCGGAGACGACAGGCGTCGTGCCCGAGCGAGACTCGGCGGAGATGGCGCTCCTCGCTGCGGCGCTCGACCGCGACCTGCCGGTGCTGGCGATCTGCAGAGGCTCACAGATCCTGAACGTCGCGCTCGGCGGCGACCTGATCCAGCACATCCCGGATGTCGTCGGCTCGGACAGGCACAAGCAGGTCGCCGGGGCGTTCGCCGACCACGAGATCTCGGTCGCCGACGGAACGAGGCTCTCGGGATTGATCGGTGACCGGGCCGCGGTGAAGTCCCACCACCATCAGGGGTTCGGCCGGATCGGCGAGGGGCTCCGCGTCGCCGCGCAGGACGAGGACGGCACGGTCGAAGGGCTCGAGGACCCCTCGCGCCGGTTCGCGGTCGGGGTCCTCTGGCATCCGGAGGCCGGTGAGGACGCGCGCCTCTTCGAGGCTCTCGTCCAGGAGGCGACGGCCTACCGCTCCGAGCGGCATGGGCGAGCTCAGGCGACGACCGGCGGCACCTCCGAGGCGCAGTAGGAGCAGCGCCTCGCTGCGATCGGGATCTCGCTCAGGCATTCCGGGCAGTTGCGCGTCGTCGGATCGGCCGGCGGCTCGGTGCGGGAGCGGGCGATCAGGGCGTTCACGGGCTTGACCACCGCGAAGAAGATCACGGCAGCGATTACGACGAACGACAGCACGGCATTGAAGAAGTCGCCGTAGAGGAAGTGGCTCTTGTTGATCGTGAACGACAGGCCCGAGAAGTCGGGCTTGCCGCCGATCGCCGCGATCAGCGGCGTGATGAGATCGGAGACGAGCGCCGTGACGACGGTCCCGAACGCCAGGCCGATCACGATGCCGACGGCGAGTTCGACCAGGTTGCCGCGGAGCAGGAACGTCTTGAAATCCTTCATGAGCCCTCCTTTGACTGATCGATGGTGATCGGGATCATCCCTCTTGACCTCGATCATGCGCAATCAGAGCCTCCGGAGGCGAGCGGAGCCTGCGATCCGGCTCGGGTCGAGCGGGCGGGGGGCTACAGGTCGTCGGGAGGCGACGGGAGGTTCGCGACCGCGGCGAGGCCGGCGACGAGCACCTCGTTCACGTACTCGGCCTTGACGAGCAGCAGGTCCGCGAGATCGAACTCCGGGTCTCCGAAGTGGTGCTCGTACCAGGCGTTCCACACGTCGAGGATCGCGCGGAGGGTGATTGCGGCCATCACCCGCGCCCGCATGCCCTCGGCGGTCTCGTGCAGATCGCTCGCGAAGCCCTCGGCGAAGATGTCCTCGATGAGTGCCAGCCGGAGACGGTTTTCGGCGACGAGCTCGGGATCGGACGCGATGATTTTCGGGATCCACCTGAGTGCCTCGTTGAACGGACGCTCGACCTCGCCGAGGTCCTCGCGGATCCACGACACGACGGCGTCGGCAGCGCTTTCGCCGGAGGGTCGGCCGACTATTCGCTCGCGCGCACTCTCGGAGATCGCGTCGTTCGCCGCGAAGACGATGTCCACCTTCGACCTGAAGTAGTTGAAGAACGTGCTGGGCGCGATCTCCGCGACGTCGGCGATCTGCGCGAGAGTCGTCTCGCTGTATCCCCGCTCCCCGAACAGATGGATGGCGACCTCGATGATCGTCTGTCGGGTGCGTTGCTTTTTCCGCTCGCGAAGTCCGAGACGTGGAACTGTTTGGGTCATGACGTTTGCTCCAGAGTCGCCGCTTCTTTTCACTTTACCGCATGGGCTGCAAAAATCATCCGTCGCCCGAATGGTTCATGAGAACCGCTACCATCAGCGGCGATGGGGGTCTCCACCGGTCAGCTCACCTGGACGGAGACGACGATCGAGATGCTGGCCCGGAAAGGGCTGCGAAACGGCGGTGCGAGGCGGGCCGTGATCGATCTGCTCGCGTCGCAGGATTGCTGTCTGACGGCGCAGGCGATCTTCGACCGCCTTCGTGAGAGCGGGCGCCAGGTCGGGATCGCAAGCGTCTACCGTGTGCTCGAGCTCCTCACGTCCGAAGGGGTCGTCCAGCGGATCGATCTCGGCTCGGGGAGCTCGCGCTACGAGCCGATCCACTCGAGCGGCGATCATCATCACCATCTCCTGTGTGACAGCTGCGGCAAGGTCGAGGCGTTCGAGGATCCGAAGCTCGAGCGAGCGCTCGTCGGCGTCGAGACGGCTTCCGGCTACCTCGTCGCCGGCCACGATGTCGTCGTGCACGGAGCTTGCGGCGACTGTCGCTAGCGACGCGCGATCGTCGCGACGAAGACCACGGCGTAGATCGCAACCGCCACACCGACGATCGCGCTGCTCGGAGGAAGCGACGGAGCGAGGTACGCGACGGCTGTTCCCGCCCAGACCGCGCCGAGCGCGAATCCCGCCGAGAGTGCAACACCGAGCACCGGTCGCGCGGTGAGCCGGACGGCGGCGCCCGCCGGAACGGCGAGGAGGCCGAGCAGGAGGAGTGCGCCGACGGCCTGGGTCGCCTCGGCAGCGTCGAGCCCGAGCAGGCCGAGGAATGCCGCTCCGAGCAGGCCGACCGGAACGCCTCGCGCCGCCGCGGCCTGTGAGGCTGCGGTCGCGAAGAGGAGCGGCCGGCCGATCGCAGCCATTCCGGAGACGATCCCGAGCGCGACAACGGCGGCGACCTCGGTCTGGCTCGCGGTGAGCGTGAAGATCGAGCCGAACAGCGTGCGTGACGCGATCACGCCGTTCGGCCCTCCCGAGCCGCGATTGAAGAGGTCGAGAAAGAGCAAGCCGAGCCCGAGCACCCACACGAACACCACCCCGATCGCGACGTCGTCGGCCCCCACTCGTTCGCCGAGGGCGGCAAACGCGATTCCGACGGCGACGGTCGCGGCGAAGAGCCCGATCCGGAGGTCGACACCGGCGAGAGCGGCCGCGAGAGCGCCCGTGAAGGCAACGTGACCGAGCGCGTCCCCGGCGAAGACCTGGGCTCGCAGGACCAGGAAATACCCGACGACACCCGATGCGATCGCGATCGCCGAGCCGGCGATCAGCGCATTGCGAACGAACTCCTGCGTCACCCGATCCTCCCGGCGATTGTGCGGCCCGTGGTTGCGAGGACGTAGAAGCCGAAGGCGATCGTCGTGACGTAGAAGCCGCTCGACCGGTCGGTGAAGTACGCGAGGCCGAGGCCGACCCAGGTCGCAGCGAGCGCGATTGCCGCCGTGAGGACGAGGCCGAGCCCGATCCGCGGAGTGATCTGGCGTGCCGCTGCAGCCGGAGCGACGAGGAGTGCGAACACGAGCAGAACACCGGTGATCTGCGCCGTCGCCGCGACGGAGAGCCCGAGGACGAGCAGGAACATGACGTGGAGCAGCCGAACCCGCACGCCTCGAGCCCGGGCGAGGTTCTCGTCGACCGAGGCGTAGAGCAGCGGCCGCCCGGCGATCGCGAAGAACGCGAGCGCGGCGAGCCCGACGGCGAGCAGCGTCTCGACCTGTCCCTGCGTGATCCCGAGGAACGACCCGAAGAGGAGCGACTCGAGGCTCTCGAGCACGCCGTGGTACAGGCTCAGGAAGACGAAGCCGAGCGCGAACCCGGCGACCTGCACCGTGCCGACGACCGCAACCTCCTGCCGCCGCTCCCGTTGCCCGGCCGCGAGAGAGCCTCCCGCGATCGCTACCGCCGCGATCGCGCAGGAGGCGAAGTAGCCCAGGGCGAGCGGCAGGCCCGCGAGCGCCGCGCCGGACGCCCCGGGGAACGACATGACCGAGAGGGTGTGGCCGGCGAAGCTCTCGCGGCGCAGCACCATGAACCACCCGGCAACGGCTGCGACGAGAGCGACGATCGTCCCTGCCTCGAGCGCGCTCACCATGAACGGGTAGGCGACGAGCTCCCGGATGTCCGTGACGGGATCGAACGAGAGCTGCGTGTCCATCAGTGATGGTGCGCGCCGTGATGCGGTGGCGCTTCAGGCTCGCCGACGACGACGAGGCGCCCGTCGGATGCCCGGAGCACCTCGACCCGGACGCCGTAGAGCGCGCTCAACGTCTCGCTCGCGATCACGTCGTCGGGAGTGCCGGCGAGGATCTTCCCGCCCGCGACGTAGACGACACGGTCGATGTACGGGAGGAGGGGGTTCACGTCGTGGGCGACGAGCAGGATCGTGACATCTTGCGAATGGCTGATCCGCGAGAGGAGCGCCGAGACCGCTGTCTGGTTCGGAAGGTCGAGGCCGTCGAGCGGCTCGTCGAGGAAGAGGAGCTCCGGCCGGCCGACGAGCGCCTGGGCGATCAAGAGCCGTTGCTGCTCACCACCGGAGAGCTCGCCGATCGCGCGGCGCTCGTAGGAGGCGGCCCCGACCATTGCGATCGTCTCCGACACTCGCTCGCGAGACGAGGCGCGAGCGCGGAGCGGCAGACCGAACCGGTTGCCGTCGAGCCCGAGCCGGACGAGGTCGACGCCGCGGATTCGAAGGCCGGCGTCGACGCCGTGCCGCTGGGGCAGGTAGCCGATGCGCTCGTTGTGCAATCCGGGAGGGCTCCCGAGAACGCCGACGGAGCCGCTTGCGGTCTTCTCCAGGCCGAGGAGGACATCGAGGAGCGTCGACTTGCCCGCTCCGTTCGGCCCGAGAACGGCGACGAACTCGCCCTGCGCGACCTCGAGGCTCGCGTCGCTCCAGACTGTCCTACCGCCGCGGCGGATCGAGGCGTTGCGGAGCTCGATCGCGGGCACGCTCACCGTCCCGTCGCGAGGTGCAGCGCCGCCAGCAGCCTTTCGAGCTGAGCGACCTGCCAGCCCTCGAAGGTGGCCGTCGCGGGCGAGAGCGTCTCGGTGACGGTCACGACCGGGATGCGATGCGTGATCGCGAGCGTGTTCACGCGCTGCACCT
>DASZLW010000285.1:0-1527 GCA_035552175.1 Gaiellaceae bacterium
TCAGTCGAAGGACTACTTCACGAATGACTGAGCTCGCGAGGAAACGATCGGCGGCGCCCGTCCCGAGGGACTGGACCTACGCGCCCGCGCCCGAGTCGCGCGACGTCGTCAAGCTCGAGAAGCGCTACGCCCTGTTCGTCGATGGGAAATGGGTCGAGCCGAAGGCGGGCGCGCGGTTCACGACGATCTCGCCGCGCGACGAGGAGCCGCTCGCCGAGGTCGCGCAGGCCGGGGCCCCCGATGTCGACGCCGCGGTCGCCGCTGCGCGCGAGGCCTTCGGTCCCTGGTCGAAGCTTCCCGGCAGCGAGCGCGCGAAGTACCTCTTCCGCATCGCGCGGATCCTCCAGGAGCGCTCGCGCGAGTTCGCCGTCCTCGAGTCGCTGAACGGCGGCAAGCCGATCAAGGAGTCGCGCGACGTCGACCTCCCGCTCGCCGCGGCGCACTTCTTCTACTACGCCGGGTGGGCCGACAAGCTCGAGTACGCATTTCCGAATCGCACCGCCCGCCCGCTCGGCGTCGCAGGCCAGATCATCCCCTGGAACTTCCCGCTGCTCATGCTCGCATGGAAGCTCGCGCCGGCGCTCGCCGCGGGCAATACCGTCGTCCTGAAGCCCGCCGAGACGACCCCGCTCACCGCGCTCCTCTTCTGCGACGTCGTCCGCCAGGCAGAACTCCCGCCCGGGGTCGTCAACATCGTCACCGGCGACGGCCGCACCGGCGCGGCGCTCGTCGATGCGGAGGTGGACAAGATCGCCTTCACGGGCTCGACCGAGGTGGGCAAGGCGATCCAGCGCCGACTCGCGGGCACCGGCAAGAAGCTGACTCTCGAGCTCGGCGGGAAAGCCGCGAACATCGTGTTCGATGACGCCGCGCTCGACCAGGCGGTCGAGGGGATCGTCAACGGGATCTACTTCAACCAGGGCCACGTCTGCTGCGCCGGCTCGCGGCTCTTCGTCCAGGAGTCGGTCGCGGAGCCCGTGATCGAGAAGCTGAAGAAGCGGATGGCGACGCTCCGGGTCGGCGACCCGCTCGACAAGAACACGGACGTCGGCGCGATCAACTCGCGTGCGCAACTCGACAGGATCGAGGAGCTCGTCGCCGCCGGCACTGCCGAGGGCGCCGAGATCTACCAGCCGCCGTGCCGGTTGCCCGAGAAGGGCTACTGGTTCGCGCCGACCGTGTTCACGAACGTCGCGCAGAGCTACCGGATCGCGCAGGAGGAGATCTTCGGGCCGGTGCTCTCGGTGCTCACGTTCCGGACGCCCGACGAGGCGATCGAGAAGGCGAACAACACGCCGTACGGCCTCTCGGCGGGCGTGTGGACGGAGAAGGGCTCCCGGATCCTCTGGATGGCCGAGCGGCTCCGGGCGGGCGTCGTCTGGGCCAACACGTTCAACCGCTTCGATCCGACGAGCCCGTTCGGCGGCTACAAGGAGTCCGGTTTCGGCCGCGAAGGCGGGCGGCACGGGCTCGAGCCGTACCTCTCGTTCAACGGTGGTTGAGGTCCGGGTCGCGACGGCGGCGGAC
>DASZLW010000286.1:0-1690 GCA_035552175.1 Gaiellaceae bacterium
ACCGAAGTGCCCGCAGTGCGAAGCACCGCTCAAGCTCCACGAGATGGCGATCCCGCGGCCCGTCCGCGGCAGCACTCCCCGCGCGGTTCCGAAGCGGCAGTGGGTGTGCAGCAACGAGGATTGCATGTACACCGCGAACCAGCACGTTCACGCGCTGTCGCGGTGACGGGTGGGCTGACCGGCAGCGTCAGTTGATTCATGGGCCGCTAGCACCACGCCAGAGGCCGCGATCGTCCGCAGCGAATGCCGGGAGACTTTTCGAGGACGAGCGTGGTTTCTGGCGTGGCCCGTTTGCGGTTCAGGAGCCCGCAAACGTCGGCGGCCGGCCAGCCGCGAAGACGCCTGGCAACCCGAGAGGCGCTAGCTGACGCGATAGACGGTGCCGGCCGACGCGTCGACGACGATCGTTCGCTGCCCCGTCGGCACGTCTGCGGCTCCGGAGAACGGCTTCGTCAGCTTTCCGACGTCGGTCGCGTAGCCCGTGACCGGATCGATCCGGACCACCGTGTCAACCGGCTTGCCCGCTCCGGTCTCGCCGCCGAGCAGGAAGATTCCCGCCGTCGAGACGACGAGGATCGCGTGTTCGACGCCCTGGGGAAGCCTGCCGAACACCGAGACCTTGCCCGTGTCGAGATCGACCGCGTACACGTTCTTCGAAAGCCCCGACTCGGTGCGGCCGCCGGCGACATAGAGCGTCTGGCCGAGCAAGGCGACCGCGGGCGCCCGGAGACCTTCGGGCAGCCGACCGAGCAGCGTGCTCGTTGCAGGAGGATCGAACTTCAGGATCGCCGTCGCGTACTTCGATCCGGTCCAGCCGCCTGCGAAGTAGACCGACGAGCCGCGCGTCGCGACGCCAGACTCGGCGAGCGGCTCCTCGAATGTCCCCGCCGGCACGGCCTTTCCCGACGGGAGGTCGATCCGGTAGATCTGGTCGTCGACGGATGAGCCCTGCTCGCCGCCGAGGACGAAGGCCGAGCCCGACCGGCCGAAGACCTCGGCGGCGGCGAGCGGTTTTGGGAGCTTCGCGACCGGCGCGAGCTTCCCGCCGAGGGGGCCCGCGAGCACCTCCCGGCTCGAGTTGCCGCCCGCGACGACGAGCGTCGGACCGACGATCGCGGCTCCGGCCAGTGCGGAGCCGCCGGGAAGCGTCCCGAACGGGAGAGCGCCCAGCGGGCCCCAGGCGAGCCGCCGCACCTGCGGCTTCCGCGCCCGTGGCACCGTCGTCACCGGTTTCGTCGTCACGCCAACGCTCGTGCGGCCACCCGGTTTGAGCACGCTGCCGAGGGCGATCGCGCCGATCGTCACGATCGCGAGGATGCCGAGCAGGAACGCGAGACGGAAGACGTCGACCTTTGGCCGAGACGGCTCAGGCGGACCGGCGGGTTGCCTCGCCGCCGGGGGCGTGCCCGGCGGGGGCGAAGCATGCCGAGAGGCCGGAAGCACCGGCCACGGCTCCTCGCCCTGAAGGCTCAGCGGCTCCTGCGCGGGCATCGTGACCTCAACGGTAGCGATCCCGCCAGACTGCACGAACGGGTCGATCTTCCGGCCGCGGCCGATCCGCTCTATGCTCTGACGCCATCACCCCCAGTTTCACCTTCCAAGAGAGTAAGGAGGGCTTGTGAAGAACCGAATCTTGTTGGGCTCGGCGGCCGGAATGGCGCTCATCGGCGTCGCTCTGGCGGTGACGGTC
>DASZLW010000287.1:0-1704 GCA_035552175.1 Gaiellaceae bacterium
GGGTTCTCGGGCTCTCGCTCGACCACGGCGGCCACCTCACGCATGGGCTCAAGGTCAACTTCTCCGGGAAGCTCTACGAGTTCCACCACTACGGCGTCTCGCGCGAGACGATGATGGTCGACTACGAGGACGTGCTCGCGAAGGCCAAGGAGGTCCGGCCGAAGCTGATCGTCTGCGGCGGGTCTGCATACCCGCGCACCGTCGAGGCGGACAGGTTCCGCGAGATCGCAGACGAGGTGGGGGCCATGCTGATGACGGACATGGCGCACTTCGCCGGCCTCGTCGCCGCGGGAATCCATCCGAGCCCGGTGCCGCATTCGCACTTCGTCACCTCGACGACCCACAAGACCCTCGCCGGGCCGCGCGCCGGATTCGTGCTCTGCACGGAGGAGCACGCGGCGGCCGTCGACCGTGCGCTCTTCCCGGGGATGCAGGGCGGGCCGCTGATGCACACGATCGCGGCCAAGGCGACCTGCTTCCGCATCGCCGGGACCGAGGCCTTCCGCGACTACCAGAGGCAGATCCGCGCGAACGCCGACACGCTCGCCGAGGGACTCATCTCGGGCGGCTTCGAGGTGCTCACGGGAGGCACGGACACGCACCTCGTGCAGCTCGACCTGCGCGCGACCGAGTGGACCGGGCTCGCCGCGCAGGATCGCATGCACGACTGCCGGCTGACCGTCAACCGCAACACCGTGCCGTTCGACGAGCGGCCACCCATGGTCGCCTCGGGCGTCCGGATCGGCACTCCGGCAGCGACGATGCGGGGGTTCGTCGAGGGCGATTTCGTCGAGGTCGCCTCGATCATCGTCGGCGCGCTGCAGGACGATGCCGATGTCGACGCGCTCGCGGCACGCTCGTCGGCGCTCTGCGCCAAGCGACCGCTCTATCCAGGCTTCCGCGGCTACACGACCTACGTCGCATGACCGGACGAGACCTGTCTCGGCGCGCGCCTGTGACACTTCCGTGACGGTGACTGTCCCCGGTCGTGTCCAGAAGTGGCCGCGTTGTGAGCAGGGGTTTTTCGGCGATTGCTGCGGTACGGGCCGGTTCTGTGACGCTTCTGTGACGGTGACTGTCCCCGGTCATGGCCCGACGAGGCATGCCTCGGAGGGCCATGCCTGTTAAGGAGGTCACACACCCGCTCGTCCGGCACAAGCTCGGGCTCCTGCGCGACGTGCACACGAACACCGAGATGTTCCGCCGGCTCGTCAACGAGCTCACGCTGCTCCTCACCTACGAGGCGACGAAGGACATGGACGTCGAGGAGGTCGGGGTCGAGACGCCGCTCGAGCTGACGACTGCCTTCCGCATCCCCGGAAAGAAGGTCGCCGTGTGCCCGATCCTCCGGGCCGGGATGGGGATGCTCGACGGCGTCCTCAGCCTGATCCCGGTCGCGCGCGTCGGCTTCATCGGGCTCTACCGCAACGAGGAGACGCTCGAGCCCGTCGAGTACTACGTGAAGCTCCCGGCGGACATCGCCGATCGGGATGTCCTCCTCCTCGACCCGATGCTCGCGACCGGCAACTCGACCGCAGCCGCCGTCTCGATCCTGAAGGGCGCCGGCGCGACGCACATCTCCCTCGTCAGCCTGATCGCGGCGCCCGAAGGAGTCCGCCACATCGAGCAAGAACATCCGGACGTGAACATCTTCACGGCCTCGATCGACTCGCACCTGAACGAGAAGGGCTACATCGTCCCGGG
>DASZLW010000288.1:0-5214 GCA_035552175.1 Gaiellaceae bacterium
CTATTGACGTTAACGTCAACTTTATCACGGAGCGGCCCGATGACGGTGTGGACGATCGCCTCGCAGGAAGGAACACCGGGCCATCGCGTCGCGGCGGAGCTCGCCTCGGCCGCCCGCGTTCCCTTCTACGATCGTGCCGGACTCGCCGAGCTGGCGCGCGCGGCGGGGATCGAGCTTCCGGATCTCGAGAAGGTCGAGGAGCGCTTCTGCGGCCGGGCTGCCCAGCTCATCTCGCTTGCGAGCGGATCCGGGAACGCGGAGGTCTTCGCCGAGCTGAACCTCCGGCGCACGTTGCCGGAGCTCGGGCGGCGCGTCATCGGCGAGGCCGCCCGCGGTCCCTGCGTGATCGATGCGGGCGCCGCGTTCGCGATCCTCGACAAGAGCCTCGCCGCGGTTCACGTCCGGATCCGCGCTCCGTTCGAGTGGCGCGTCGCCGCCTACCAGCGCGAGCAGCTCGTCAACCGCCACCACGCCGAGAAGGCCGTGCACCATCGCGACCACCTCGAGCGCGCGTGGGTGCGGATGCTCTACCACCTCGACGTCGACGACGGCTCGGGATACACGCTCGTCCTCGATGCGAGCCGGCTCTCCTGCGACCGTCTCGTGGAGATCCTGCTCGCCGCCGGCGGGATCGCAGCCGGCGCTCCGGCGAGCCGGTAGCCCGCACGATTGGCTTTCGGATCGGCGCGGTCAGTCGATCACTGCTGCCGAGCCGAGCTCGTCCGCGTCGCCGGTGAAGCTCGGCTCGTACGCCCGCTCCATGAGCGGGCTCGAGAGCACGAAGTCAGCCGTCGCGCGGTTGCAGGCGATCGCGATGTTGTAGACGACGGCGATCCGGAGCAGCGCCTTGACGTCGACGTCGTGGGGATGCGGGGCGAGGGGATCCCAGAAGAAGATCACCGCGTCGATCCGACCTTCCGCGATTGCCGCCCCGACCTGCTGGTCACCGCCGAGCGGGCCGCTGAGGAACCGGTGGACCGGGACGTCGAGCTCGTCCGCGACCATCCCGCCGGTCGTCCCGGTGGCGTAGAGGTCGTGCCGCGCGAGCGTGCCGCGGTTGAACTTCGCCCAGGCGAGAAGGTCTGCCTTGCGGTTGTCGTGGGCGATGAGCGCGATCCGCTTCCGGACCACGATCGGCTCGACCTCGACGCTCATCCCGCGGGCGCCGGCGAGGACTCCTGCCTCGGCACAGGCGAAGCGCCGAGCTCGAGCTCCTCGGCGATCAGCTCGTAGGAGCGGCGGCGGGCAGAGTGGTCGTGCGTCATCGTGAGGATCATCACCTCGTCGGCACCGTACTCGGCCGCGACGTACTGGAGCTGGGCGCGCACCGTGCCCGGTGGGCCCACCACGATCCGCCGCCCGCCTGTCGGGTCGCCCGGGAGCTGCGCGAGGAACGCAAGGGCCTTCTCGACCCCGGGCACCGGTCCGAAGTGCCCTCGCGCGGCAAGCGCGAGCGCCATCCGCCAGCTCGAGGCGAGCCGTTCGGCCTCCTTGCGCGTCTCCGCGCACACAACGCCGACCGCGACCGACACCGTGGGCTCCGACCTTCGCCTCGACGCGTCGAACCGCTCACGGTAGAGGCGCGCGCTCATCGCGCCTGCCGGGTTGATGAAGTCAGCGATGGAGTAGGGCAGCCCGAGCTCCGCCGCCCAGATCGCGCTCTGCGGCGAGGAGCCGAGGAGCCAGACATCGGCGCGTCCCGGAGCCCCGGGCAGGCGTGTCAGGCGCGAGAACGCATGATCCGGGGGGAAGCCGTCCTCGAAGTAGGCGAGAAGCTCGGTGAGCTGCTCGGTGAAGTCGTCGGGGAGCATCTCGCGGCGGTCGCGCTGGAGCGCGAACATCGTCTCGACGTCGGTGCCCGGCGCGCGGCCGATGCCGAGGTCGATGCGGTCCCCGTGCAGCCCGCCGAGCACGCTGAAGGTCTCGGCGACCTTGTAGGGGCTGTAGTGGGGAAGCATCACGCCGCCGCTCCCGACCCGGATGCGCGAGGTCGCGGCGGCCACCTCGGCGATCATGATCTCGGGTGCCGCGCAGGCGAGCATGGGCGTGCCGTGATGCTCGGCGAGCCAGTACCGCCCGTACCCGAGCTCCTCCGCATGGCGGGCGAGGTCGATGGTGTTCCGGAGCGCGTCGGCACCGGTCTCGCCCTCCGCGATCGGCGACTGGTCGAGCACCGCGAACGCGACCGGGTTGCTCACGCCCGTGCCGGGGTCAAAGGGTTCACGCACGTCATGCGCTCAATCGTAGACCGGGCTCCCGGGAAGTCGCGCCGGACGAGCACGCGGCCCCGAGGCTCAGGCCGGAGGACCGGACCTCGACGAAAACACGTGCGCGACCCTCAAGATCGCAGGAGACCTTGCCGATGAACGGTATTTGGAAGCCGTAAGAACACTGGGGGGTGGGTTCATGGTGAGAAAACTCGAGACAGGTGTGGTCGTTGCACTCGGCCTCGCGCTCGTTTTCACATTCGCCGCATCGGGGAGGGACACGTTGACCGGCCCCGGCACGATCAAGATCACGGACAGGCTCGTCAAGCGCACCCACGTCGACGGAGGTCGTCCCGGCCGGGGCGCGGGCGACATCGACTTCTACCGCGGGGCCCTCTTCAACAAGGCGAAGAGCAGCGCTCCGATCGGGCACTCGGACATCACCTGCATCAACACCGGCACGGGCTCGCTGAACTGCAGCGGCACGTATTTCCTGCCGCTCGGGAAGATCATGGTCGAGGGCGTGATCGGGTCGCACCTGTTCTTCGAGCTCGCCGTGGTCGGCGGTACGGAGCTCTACGACAACGTGGGCGGTAACCTGACCGTCACCTCGCTCGGGGGCAGCCCCGCGGGGGAGCTACTCGTCTTCCGTCTCGAGGTGTAGAGGGATGGCAGCCTCGCCGAGGATCCTGATCTGCGACGACGAACCGACCCTCCGCGAGCTGATGCGCATCTCGCTCCCTGCGACCTACTCGTTCGTCGAGGCCTCGAGCGCCGCCGAGGCGATCGAGGCGGTGGAGGCCTCGCACCCGGACCTCGTGCTCCTCGACGTGATGATGCCCGGCGCGAGCGGGCTCTCGGCCCTCGAATGGATCCGTGCGAACCCGGAGTCGGCGGAGACGCCCGTGATCGTTATCTCGGCGTTCTCGGCCGAAGGCGACCGGCAAGCCGCGCTCGAGGCCGGAGCCACGGGGTTCCTCAAGAAGCCGTTCGATCCCGGCGAGCTCGAGATCCTCGCCGAGGAGCTACTCGCCTCTCGCAGTTCGAGATGACGGTGCACGCGCACGTCATCTCCGTCAGCCGTCCAGGGAGCCTCGTTCGCAGGGTGTCGCGCAGCGTGTCGCGCAGGACGTCGTCGCTCTCGCTGTCGGCGCGCCTCGTCATCGGCAGCCTGATCCTCTCGATCCTCGTCATCACCGCCTTCGTGATCCTCCTCGGCGCGATGTCGAGCCTCCGCCGGTCGACGAACGAGCAGGCGCGCTCGCGGAACGTGACCGAGACGACGCTCGGACTCGAGCGGGTCGTCAACGACCTCGAAAGCGGCGTCCGCTCCTACGCGCTCGGAAACGGCGACGCGCGCTTCCTCAGCCTCTGGCGCACGGCCCGGGCCGAGCTCCCCTCTGCGATCGCCGGGGTCGATGCCATGAACTCGGTCGATCCGGCCCAGGTTCACGAGGCCGAGACGCTCTCGGCGCAGATCCACGCGTACATCACGGAGTACGCCCTGCCGCTGATCCGGATCGCGAGGATCAGCCCGGCCGCCGCACGCTCGAAGGTCGCGATCGGCGAGGGGCTCCGTCGGATCCGGGCGATCCGGGACGGCATCACGCACCTCCTCGACGTCGAGGACAACGAAGCGTCCGCCGAGACGGACTCCGCGAAGGTCGAGGCGACGCAGGCGGTGCGAATCGGCGCCGGCGCGCTCGGCGCCACGATCGGCCTGCTGGTGCTCTTCGGGATCTTCCTCTCGCGGGGGTTCGCGCGCTCGGTCAGGACAGTCGCGGACGGCGCGAGCCAGGTCGCTGGGGGCGATCTCACGACCAGGCTTCCGGAAGGCGGCCCGGCCGAGATCGACACGCTCACCCGCTCGTTCAACGCGATGGCGCGATCGCTCGAGCAGGGCCAGCGGGAGCTCGAGCTCCAGAATCACGAGCTCCGTGAGCGCGAGCGGCAGATGGCGCAGCTCGTCGGCATCGTCGCCCACGAGCTCCGCACCCCGCTCTCCGGCATCCTCGGCTACACCGGCGTGCTCCTGAACCGCCGGGTGAGCCCGGCCGACACGAAGCATTACCTGGAGATCGTCCAGGAGCAGGGCAAGCGGCTCGAGTCGCTGTTCGACGCGTTCCTCGACGGCGAGACCGTCAACGCCGGGCGGATCGAGCTGAAGGACGAGCCCGTCGACCTCAGGCCGCTGCTCGTCGCAGAGGCCCACCTCCTCGCGGACGAATCGCCGGCGCACCGGATCGAGGTCGAGATCGAGCCGCCGTCGCTCCCCGTGAAAGGCGACGCGAACCGGCTCGCCCAGGTCTTCTCGAACCTGCTCACGAACGCGATCAAGTACTCGCCGGACGGCGGTCTCGTCGAGGTGCGCGGATCCGTCGAGGACTCCGTCGTTCGCGTGCAGGTGCGCGACGAGGGTTTCGGCGTCCCGGAAGAGCACCAGCCGCGGATCTTCACCAAGTTCTTCCGTGGCGACATGCGCGAGAGCGGGATCGCCGGCACCGGGCTCGGGCTCGCGGTCTCGCGCGAGATCGTCGAGGCCCATGGCGGGCGGATCGGCTTCGAGAGCACGCCCGGCTCGGGGTCGACGTTCTGGTTCGAGCTCCCCCTCGCAGACTGAGATCGCACGATCCCCCGCCGCCGCGAAAGCGACGGGGTTCGGCCGCTTGACGGCCGGGGTAGGATCGCGATCGTGGCGGCTGTCACATTCCAGGGAGTCACGAAGACATACCCGGATGGGACGATGGCCGTGAACGGCCTGGATCTGGCGATCGACGACGGCGAGTTCGTCGTCCTCGTCGGCCCGTCGGGCTGCGGCAAGACGACGGCCCTTCGCATGGTCGCCGGGCTCGAGGACATCTCCGGCGGCGTGATGCGGATCGGCGACCGCGTGGTCAACCACGTGCCCTCGCGCGACCGGGACATCGCGATGGTCTTCCAGAGCTACGCGCTCTACCCGCACCTGAGCGTCTACGAGAACATCGCCTTCGGCCTCAAGATCAAGAAG
>DASZLW010000289.1:0-6626 GCA_035552175.1 Gaiellaceae bacterium
GGAGCCGTGACGAGCCCCTGGGAGGTCATGAGCGCCGAGACCGGCTGGCGCGTGTCCTTCTCGAAGCGCAGGTCGCGGTTCGTGAGGATGCCCACGAGCCGCCCGCCGTCCTCGGTGATCGGCACGCCGGAGACGTGGTAGTGCTCCATCAGCTCGAGGGCGTCCGCGACGAGCGCGGTCGGCGGCAGCGTCAGCGGCTCGACGATCATCCCCGATTCGGAGCGCTTCACCTTGTCGACCTCGGCCACCTGGTCGGCGATCGAGAGGTTGCGGTGGACGATCCCGATCCCGCCCTCCCGCGCCAGCGCGATCGCCATGCGCGCCTCGGTGACGGTGTCCATGGCGGCCGAGACGATCGGAACCTCGAGCGCGATCGTGCGGGTGAGGCGGGTCGCGGTCGAGACGGCGTTCGGAAGCACTGCGGACTCCGCCGGCACGAGCAGGACGTCGTCGAAGGTGAGCCCTTCCTTGCCGAACTTCTCGGACCGGTCGAGCGCGGAATCGTCCAGCCGCTCGACTCTCCCGACCTCCATCACGACACGATACCGGGTGACCCGGAGGGCGCTCTGAGCGATCGATTACGTCGATTTAAGGAAGCCGTGACAGACATGTGACATGTTGCCTTGGTAGACTACATACTGGGAGCTGCGCCCCACCCAAAGGGGCGGGGGTGCGCGCTCGAGCCGCCCGTCCACCCGAGACAGTGGTGTCTTCTGACCGGGCCCGATCCGCCAGGTCGACCCGATCGACCCGGCGCCACCCTCGACCGATGAGAGGCAAAGCGCAACGGCCCGATCACATCTTCACTGTTCCGCGGGCTCGTGGCGGGGCGCCGGGTCAGAGGCCGGCTGTCAGAGCGCCGCCACCTCGGCGAGCTCTGTCACGCTGACGCCCGCCTCGAGGCGATGAGCCTCCCGCGGATCGAAGCTTCCGGCGCCCAGGACGAGCACCGAGGCCGCTCCGGCGGCGACCGCCTGCCGGAGGCAGCCGTCGCGGCTGCGGCCCGCCGCCCACGCGGCGATGTACCCGGCGAGCAGCGTGTCGCCCGCACCGACGCGCGAGATCGGCTCGACGCGCGGCGCCTCGACGCGGTACCGGTGGACGGTCTTGTCCTCGCGAAGGAGCGCGTAGCAGCCGCCCTCGGTCGTGATCAGGACGTTCCGGGCGCCGCGAGCGGCGATCTCGTCGAGTGCGATCACGAAGTCCTCGTCGTCGTGGAACTCTTGACCGACGAGCGCCTCGGCCTCGGCCTCGTTCGGCGAGACGAGGAACGGCTCCGCCTCGAGGCCGTAGCGAAGCGCTTCGCCCTCGCAATCGAGCGCCGAGGGAACGTGCAGGCGCGACAGATCGCGGATCGCCTCGGCGTAACAGTCCTCCGAGACGCCGCGCGGGAGCGATCCCGCGAACACGACGAGGCTCGCCCCCTGCGACAGGTACCGCAACTTCCCGTTCAGCAGCTCCATCTCCTCGGAGCTCGCGGACGGTCCCCACTCGTTGATCTCCGTGTAGCTCGAGTTGGTGGGGTCGACGACCGCCGTCGTGGTTCGAGACTCCCCGGCGATCCGGACGAAGTCGTTGAGGATGGCCTCGCCGGTCAGCCGCTCGACGATCCGGAGCCCGGCCTGCCCGCCCGCGAGACCCGTTGCGACGACGGGGACTCCGAGCTCCTTCAGCGCCCGCGCGACGTTGATGCCCTTTCCGCCGGCGAGCGGCAGCCCGGCGCTCGCGCGATGACGCTGGCCCCGCTGGAAGTTCGGAACGGTGATGGTTCGTGCGAAGGCGGCGTTGAGTGTGACCGTGACGATCATCAGGGCAGCAGATCGACGACGTGGTGCACTGTACGCCGCGCGTACCAGCCGACGCGGCCGACGAGGTCAGGCTTCGAGACCGATCGCGTCGCGACGAGAGCCCTCTTCCCGATCAACCTGCCCCTCGACCAGACCTCGACCTGGCCGAGCACCTGACCCCGGCGCACGGGAAGCGCGACGGCGGTCGGAGCGACGACCCGCTCTGTCAGCGGCTCGTCGACTCGCACGACCGCGTTCAATCCGGTGCGTGCGACGAGGGCGAGGGACCCCTTCCCGTAAGGCAGCGCGATCGCCGCGTAGTGCCGGCCGACCGTGACCGGATCGACCTCGCGATACTGCGCGAGCCCGTAGGCGAGCAGTGTCTGGAGGTCGGCGTTCCGCCGGCCGCGCGACGGGCTCCCGAGGATCGTCGCGTACACCGTCGTCCCCTCCGCGCGGATCGCAGACACCTGATTCCAGCCTGCCGCAGAGGTGTGCCCCGTCTTCACGCCGAACACGCCCGGAACGACGCCGAGCAGGTCGTCCCACGTATGGAGGCTGCGCGTCCCGTCCTCGATCGTGTCCGATACCTCGTCGACGGCCGCGCGCACCGACGGGATCCTCATCGCGACGAGCGCAAGCCGTGTCACGTCGCGCGCGCTCGAGTACTCCCCGGGCGCATCGAGCCCGTCCGGACGCACGAAGTGCGAGTCGGTCAGGCCGAGCTTGCGCGCCTCCGCGTTCATCAGTACCGCGAAGTCGGCGAAGCTCGGCGCGGTCGCGAGCGCGAGCGCGTCGGCGGCGTCGTTCGCCGACTGGATCATCGCGCCCTTGACGAGATCCGAGACCGTGATCTCCTGCCCTGCCTCGAGGTAGATCGACTCCTGGCCGACCTCGGCGGCGCGTGGATCGACCCGGACGACCTCGTCGAGCTTGAGCCGCCCGAGCGCGACGATCACCGTCATCAGCTTCGTGATCGACGCGATCGGCACGCGTCTGCGGGCATCGTGGGTGAGGAGCACCTCCCCGGTTGCGGGGTTCAGGACGAGCCAGGCGCGGGCATCGGGCCGCGGTGGCGCCGAGGCGGTGGCGGCGGCGGCCGCGACGGCCGCAACGCAGCAGGCGGCGACGAGGCCGGCTGCGACCGCCCTCATCGCAACTTGAGCTTCTCGCCGATGAAGAGCGCCGTCGGCGTGACGGTCGGGTTGAGTCGCATGATCGCCGCAGTCGTCGTGCCGGTCCCGGAGGCGATCGCCTCGATCGTGTCGCCGGCCCGCACGACGTAGAGCCTGGGACCCGCCGGCTTCGCTGCTACGTGGGCCACGTGCGGCCGGAGCTCCTTGGCCCTCGGTGCGCTCGCGGCCTGGCTGCCGAGATGGCCGCGCACGAGCCCGATCGCGATCGTGGCCGCGAGCAGGAACGCGACGGGCCCCGCATAGGGCCGCCAGCTCCGCCCGGTGAGAACGGTTACCACCCCGAGACGCTCCATATCTCGTTCTTCAGCCGCGCGGCCTCGGCTCCTGCGGCGGCGCGAAAGTCGTCGCCCGAATCCCTGAAGGCGTAGTTGATCGACCGCGACGCGTTGACGAGCGCGCTCGCCGGCCCGCTCGTGAACGCCCTCGCGAGATCGCCCGGCTTCGCACCCTGCGCCCCCACGCCGGGCAGGAGCAGGATCGCCTGCGGCATCAGCCGCCGCGCCTCGCTGACCGCCCGGGGATGGGTCGCGCCGACGACGGCGCCGACCGAGGAGATCCCGCGCTCGCCGACGAGCTCCGCGCCCCAGTCTCCGACGAGCGCGGCGACGTGGTGCCACACGGGTCGGCCGTCCGAGAGCGTGAGATCCTGCACCTCCCCGCCCGCGTTCGACGTCTTGACGATGCAGAAGATGCCGACGTTGCCGCGGCGGGCGGCGGCGAGGTAGGGCTCGACCGAGTCGCGGCCGAGCCAAGGGTTCACCGTCAGGGCGTCCGCGACCGGCTCGGCGCCCTCCAGGTAGGCGGCGGCGTACGCCCGGGCCGTCGACCCGACGTCGCCCCGCTTCCCGTCGGCGATGACGAGCAGGCCGGCGCGGCGGGCGTAGGCGCAGGTCTCGGCGAACGCGGACATTCCCGCCGCGCCGAGCGCCTCGAAGAACGCGAGCTGCGGCTTGACGGCGACCGCGTGCGGTGCGACGGCATCGATCAGGCCGCAGCAGAAACGGGTGACATCGCCGCGAAGCTCGACCGGGAAGAGGTCGGGGCGGGGATCGAG
Organism: Gaiellaceae bacterium; assembly: GCA_035552175.1. Lineage (GTDB taxonomy): Bacteria > Actinomycetota > Thermoleophilia > Gaiellales > Gaiellaceae > PALSA-600. The sequence goes on from DASZLW010000289.1 coordinate 4,038, forward strand.
CCCGACGACGAGCTGGCTTCGCTTGCGTTCGACCTCGGCGGCGACCCTGTCGCCGAAGGTGAGCGTCGCGACGGCCATCGCGACAAGCTTAGACAGGGACTCGGCTCGCCACCCGTGGAGTGCGCCCGGATCGCCGAAGCGTCGTCGCACGAAAGCCGCTTAACGACGGAGGGCCGCAGCGCGGCCCCCGTCAAGGTCAAGCGGGGGACGCGGTTCAGCTCTTGAGTGCCGCCTTCAGCTGGCTGCCCGCGCTGAACTTCGGCACTGTCGTCGCGGCAATCTGGACGCGCTCGCCGGTGCGCGGGTTGACGCCCTGGCGGGCAGCACGAGCAGCCGGCGAGAACTTCCCGAAGCCGGTGAAGTTGATCGTGTCGCCACCCTTCAGCGTCTCGGTCACCGACTCCATGAAGGCGTCGACGGCCTTTCCCGCGTCGCGGTTCGAGAGACCGCTCTTGTGAGCGACCTTCTGGATGAACTCCTGCTTCGTCAAAGCCTTCCTCCTGGTTGGGGTGCCAAATCGTCAGACCTTGGGGCGAGACGCTAACAACGGGATCGGATATCGCTCAACCATGCGGGCTCGGCGAAGCCTCCTTGACCTCCGTCGCGGTGAAGAGCGGACGGAGCCGGACGGCGGCCCGAGCGAGAGCGTCGGCGCCTCCCTCTTCGCGATCGACGACGCAAACCACGGTGGATACAAGGATTCCGGCATCTCGAAGTGCCTCGACCGCCTCGAGCGCCGCACCTCCCGCGGTGACGACATCCTCGATCAGGCACATGCGCTCCCCGGGCTCGAAAGCTCCCTCGATCCGGTTTGCGGTGCCGTAGGCCTTGGCAGTGCCGCGGACGATCACGAAGGGAATCCCCGCCTCGAGGGACGCGGCGGCGGCGAGCGGAACGGCCCCGAGCTCGGGCGCGGCAATCCTCACGGCGTGCGGCTCGAACTCCGAAACGGCGGCGGCGAGCGCGACCCCGAGCGGGCGCAACAGGTCCGGCCGGGTGGCGAACCGGTACTTGTCGAGGTAGTACGGGCTGCGCTTGCCAGACCGGAGCAGGAAGTCCCCCTCGAGGAGGGCAGCCTCCCTGATCGCGCCCGCGAGCCCCGCGTCGAGCGTGCCCACGATCAACCCGGAAGGGCGAGCACGTCGCGGGCTAGCGCGTGCATCCGCTCCGCGTCCGCGGTGCCGTCGGCGAGGGAGGCCATCGTGCCGTCGGCCGCGTAGAACTCGACCCGCTCGACCCGCCGGAACGAGCGGCGGCGGTAGAAGACCGAGCCGACGAGCGAGCCCGCGAGCAGCATCAGGACGGTGAGCGACTTACGCAGAGGTGTCGGCCTTCCTGCGCGGCGCGCGCGGTGCCCGATCGTGCTTCCCGTTCGCGGCGGCGGCGACCGTGGCCGCCTCGACCGGCCCGGATTCGATCCCGGCGAGGCAGTGCTTGAGGTCGTAGAAGATGAGCCCGACCGTCGGATCGGCGCGCGTCGTCGCCGCGATCGTGAGCCCGTCGCGCCGGACGACGAAGATGCTGCCGCCGAGCGTCGAGGCCTCGAGCTGCGTCAGCTCCGTCACTCCACGAGACCTCGCAAGCCGATCGGCCTCGTCGAGGAGCCTCGCGACCCCCGCGGCGAACCGCTCGGCGCGCACGGGATCGCGCGCCGTCGAGGCGATGACCGAGCCGTCCCGGTCGACGATCGCGACCTGCTCCACCTGGGACGAGATCTCGGTCAGGTCGGCGAGCGCCTGAGCGGCATCCATGCATCGGAGCATACTGGCGGCCATGACGGCGATCCTGCGGAAGTTCTTCGCCGACCGCGGCACGCACCTCGCCGCGATGATCGCGTACTTCGCCCTGCTCTCCTTCGTCCCCCTGCTCCTGCTCTCGCTCGCACTGCTCGGGACGGCGCACGAGGCGAACTCGAACTCGTTCTTCGTCAAGGAGCTCCACCGGACCTTCCCGAGCACCTCGCTCGACTCGATCCTCAGCGCGGTGCACGCGATCCAGCACAACGCGACCGCGCTCGGGATCGTCGGCGGGGCGTTCCTGCTCTGGTCGTCGCTCTCGCTCTTCAGCGTGCTCGAGAGCGCGTTCAACATCGTCTACGACCGCCCGAACCGGCCGTTCCTGCGCGGGAAGGCCCTTGCGACGCTGATGATGGTCTTCTCGCTGGCGTTCCTCTTCGTCGCGCTCGTCGTCGGCTCGGTGGGCGTCGACCTGCTGAAGCGCTACACGGGACTCTCCGACAACGTCGTCGTCTCGTGGATCCTCACGGTGAGCGTGTCGCTCCTCGGCGTGTTCGTCTTCCTCTCCTCGGCCTACGTCGTGCTGACGAACGCACACCTCGGCTGGCACCACGTCTTCCCGGGCGCCGCGGTCGCCTCCGTCCTGCTCGAGGCGACCTTCCAGTTCCTGCCCGCGTTCGTCAGGATCTCGAAGCACAACCCCGTCCTGCATACGCTCTCGGGTCCGGCCGTGCTGCTCGTCTGGCTCTACGTGATGGCGAACGTGATCGTGCTCGGCGCCGAGGTCAACCACTGGTGGGGGCTGAACGGGCACCGCGACCGCGTCTGGCACGGGAGGCGGAAGGAAGAGGTC
>DASZLW010000290.1:0-3254 GCA_035552175.1 Gaiellaceae bacterium
GGAGCAGGGCAAGCGGCTCGAGTCGCTGTTCGACGCGTTCCTCGACGGCGAGACCGTCAACGCCGGCCGGATCGAGCTGAAGGACGAGCCCGTCGACCTCGGCCGGCTGCTCGCCGCGGAGGCGCACCTCCTCGCAAACGAGTCGCCCGGGCACCGGATCGAGGTCGAGATCGAGCCGTCGTCGCTCCCCGTGAGGGGCGACTCGAACCGGCTCGCCCAGGTCTTCTCGAACCTCCTCACGAACGCGATCAAGTACTCGCCGGACGGCGGCCTCGTCGAGGTGCGCGGGTCCGTCGAGGACTCCGTCGTTCGCGTGCAGGTGCGCGACGAGGGCTTCGGCGTCCCGGAGGAGCACCAGCCTCGGATCTTCACCAAGTTCTTCCGCGGCGACATGCGGGAGAGCGGGATCACCGGCACCGGGCTCGGGCTCGCGGTCTCGCGCGAGATCGTCGAGGCCCATGGCGGCCGGATCGGCTTCGAGAGCACGCCCGGCTCGGGGTCGACGTTCTGGTTCGAGCTCCCCCTCGCAGACTGAGATCGCAGGATCCCCGCCACCGCGAAAGCGGTGGAGTTCGGCCGCTTGACGGCAGGGGTAGGATCGCGATCGTGGCGGCTGTCACATTCCAGGGAGTCACGAAGACCTACCCGGATGGGACGATGGCGGTCAACGGCCTGGATCTGGCGATCGACGACGGGGAGTTCGTCGTTCTCGTCGGCCCCTCGGGCTGCGGGAAGACGACGGCGCTTCGCATGGTCGCGGGGCTCGAGGACATCTCCGGCGGGGTGATGCGGATCGGCGACCGCGTCGTCAACCACGTCCCGTCGCGCGATCGCGACATCGCGATGGTCTTCCAGAGCTACGCGCTCTACCCGCACCTGAGCGTCTACGAGAACATCGCCTTCGGCCTCAAGATCAAGAAGCTGCCCAAAAGGGAGATAGAGAGCCGGGTCGCGAACGCAGCGAAGATCCTCGGCCTCGAGCCGTTCCTCTCGCGCAAGCCTCGCGCGCTCTCGGGCGGCCAGCGGCAGCGGGTCGCCATGGGCCGCGCGATCGTCCGCGAGCCTGCCGCCTTCCTGATGGACGAGCCCCTCTCGAACCTCGACGCGAAGCTGCGCGTCCAGATGCGCGCGGAGATCGCGGGCATCCAGCGCGACCTCGGCGTGACGACGCTCTACGTCACCCACGACCAGGTGGAGGCGATGACGATGGGCGACCGCGTCGCCGTGATGCGGAAGGGCGAGCTCCAGCAGGTCGCCGACCCGCAGACGCTGTACGACCATCCGGTCAACCTCTTCGTCGGCGGGTTCATCGGGAGCCCGGCGATGAACATGGTCGAGGCGGTCCTGCAGCAGAAGAACGGCGGGTACGAGGTCGCGATCGGCGACGAGTCGCTCGACGTTCCCGCGGAGACCCTCCACACTCGTCCTGCGCTGCAGTCGTTCGCGGGCCGCACGATCGTGCTCGGGATCCGGCCCGAGGATCTCCAGGACGCCTCGCTCGAATCCGGCGCGCCCGACGGCCACCGCTTGCACGGGGAGACCGAGCTGACGGAGGCGCTCGGCTCGGAGATCATGGTGCACTTCCGGATCAAGGCGAAGCACGCGCTCACCGAGGACGTCCGGGAGCTCGCGCAGGACGTCGGCGACGACCGCGCGGTCAGCCAGCTCGCCGAGGCCGACACGGCAACGCTCGTCGGACGCTTCAGCCCGCGCTCGGGCGCCAAAACCGGCAACGCGATCGAGATCGCCGTCGACACGCGCTCGCTGCATTTCTTCGATCCCGAGACAGGACTCGGGATCTACCAGGCAGGCGAATCAACCACGGAACACCCAGCGAAAGGAGCTGCATCGTGAAGAACCGCTTCATGCTCTCAGCCGGTGTCTTGGCGGCAGTCGTGCTCGTCACCGCCCTGGCGGCGGCTGCCGGCGGCCGTGCAAGAGCAGGCGTCCAGACGAAGGCTGCCGGCATCTCGGGGACGATCACCTTCGACGGCATCTGGACCGCATCTTCGGGACAGAAGCAGTTCCAGGACGTGATCAGCGCCTTCAACAAGGTCTACCCGAACGTTCACGTGAACTACAAGCCGGTCGGGAACAACCTGCCGACCGTGCTCGCGACGGCCGTCGCCGGCGGCCATCCGCCCGACATGGCGGACATCGCCCAGCCGGGAACGGTGAAACAGCTCGCGACCGAAGGGAAGCTCAAGCCGATCACCTACGCGACCGGCACGATCAACTCGAACTTCGCGTCCGCCTGGAGGCAGCTCGGCACCTTCGACAACAAGCTGTACGCGCTCGTCTTCAAGGCGGCCAACAAGTCGCTCGTCTGGTACAACGTGCCCGCCTTCAAGGCTGCGGGGATCTCGCCGCCGAAGACCTGGGCGCAGCTCCTCAGCGACGCGAAGACGCTGAAGGCATCGGGCGTGCCCGCCTATTCGATCGGCGGGGCCGACGGCTGGACGCTGACCGACCTGTTCGAGAACATCTACCTCCGGACGTTCGGGCCGGCGAAGTACGACCTCCTCTCGCAGCACAAGATCAAGTGGACGGATCCGAGCGTCACGAAGGCGCTGACGACGATGGGCCAGGTGATCGGCGACTCCGCGAACCTGGCAGGAGGCGCGAGCGGCGCGCTCCAGTACGGCTTCAACGACTCCGTCACGAACGCGTTCGGGACCCCGCCGAAGGCCGCGATGGTGTTCGAGGCCGACTTCGTGGGCGGCGTCATCACCTCGTCGACGAAGGCGAAGGCAGGCTCCGGCTACAACACGTTCACGTTCCCGCAGATCACCGCGGGCCCCGACGCGAGCGCAGTCGAGATCGCCGGCGACCTGTTCGTCACGTTCCGCGACAACCCGGCGATCGAGGCGTTCGTGAAGTTCCTCGCGACGGCACCGGCCGCCGAGGCCTGGGCCAAGCAGGGCGGCTTCGGCACCGGCAACCACAACATGCCGGCGAGCACCTATCCGGACGCCATCACCCGTGCAACCGAGGGCCCGATCCTCAGCGCGAAGTCGGTCGTGTTCGACATGTCCGACGAGCAGCCGCCGGCGTTCGGCGGCACGACGGGCCAGGGCGAGTGGGGCCTCTTCCAGCAGTTCCTGAAGAGCCCGAAGGACATCAGCGGGATCCAGAAGAAGCTCGAGGCTGCTGCCACGGCGGCGTACAAGAAGTAAGGCACGAAAGCGTGAGCGTTCAACCAGAGGTTGGTAGATGAGCGCAGGCGGGATCACAGCGGAGCCGCCGGTAGCGGC
>DASZLW010000291.1:0-7728 GCA_035552175.1 Gaiellaceae bacterium
CTCCGAGCACTGGCCGCGATAGAGACCCGGCTTGTCGGCATCGATCAGGACCGAGGCCGTACGGCCCGGAATGAGGTCGATCTTGCGATTCAGCTCCGGCACCCAGAAGCTGTGGATCACGTCGTCGGTCGTGCCGATCACGTCGACGCGCGTGCCGGTCGGGACGTGGATCTCGTTCGCCGTCACGGCCTTCGTCCCCGGATAGCGGACCTCCCACCACCACTGGTGCGCGATCACGCGAACCGTCAACTGGGCCGAGCCCGGCGCCGGCGCGGCCGTCGACCCGATCACGAACACGTCGGCCCAGACGAACAGCCCGCTCAGGACGACGATCGGGATCACGACGCCGAGCACGATCACCGCTGCCGTCAGCCTCCGCTCGGCGGCCTCACCGCTGAGCTTCCGCCTGCGACCGAGCCAGCCGGCGAAGAGGAGGACGACGATGACGGCGAAGCCGAGGACGGCGGCCACGAGCATGCCCCACCACAGGTCGGTGATCTTTCCTTCCGCGCGGGAATGAGGATCGACGGCGTTCTCGTTCCCCCCGCACCCCGTCAGCGCGAAGACGGCGACGAGCAGGGGCAGAAGTGAGGCTCGACGCCGACGCACCGGCTTACGTGGTTCCCACCGCCACGTCGGCGAAACAAGGCGGGAGCCTCGAGCCGGCTGCGACCCCGCAGTTTCTGGAAGGAGTCAGTCCTCGAGCGCGTCGCGGATCTCGACGTAGTCGTGCATCCGCGCCAGCTCGAGGACTTGTCGGGCCACACCCCCGGGGGGCGCGACGAGGCTCAGCTCTGTCTGATCTCTGTCGACCTTGCTGCAGAGTTGCATGATCAGGCGCAGGCCCTGGCTGTCGAGATACTCGACGTCGGCGAGATTCACGATCACGCGCGAGTGGCTCCCGATCCTGCTCTCGAGCTGCCGGTGCAGCTCCTGGGCGTTCGAGAGATCGATCTCCCCGCTCAGATGGACGACGAGGGATCCCTCGGAGCGATCGAGCCGCATGGTTGCGAGCTCGTCGCTCATCCTGGCAACAGGTCGGCCGTCGGAAGGCGGAAGCGTACCGTCGTGCCCTCGGAGGTGGAGTCGCGCCTGAAGTCGGTGGTCAGCTCGCGCATCATCCCGGTGCCCCGTCCCCGGTCGAGAGCCGGCTCGGCTCGCGAGTGAAAGCGGCCCTCGTCCCGCACGGTCACCTCGAGCAGGTGGTCGGAAGCCTCCTTCACCTCGACCGTCACCTCGCCCGGCGAAGCGCCGTGATAGGCGTGCTCGATCGCGTTCGAGCACGCTTCTCCGACGGCGACGAGCAGAGCATTCTGTGCTGTCTCGCCGACGTCCAGGCCCGCGAGCCATGCTCGCAGCGAGGTGCGGAGCTTGCGAAGCTCGTCGGGCACGGCGGGGAACGCGAGCTCGAACCGGGCGCGGGCGGGCGAGCCGAGATAGACGGCGAGCACTGCCACGTCGTCCTCGCGCGACTGCTCGACACCGAGCGCGGCGACCAGGTGATCGCAGACGTCGGCGAGCGGCAGCTCGAGCAACGGCCGGGCGGCGTTCCGCAGCCGTTCGAGCCCATCGGTCAGGAGCTCGCCCCGGCGTTCGATGAGCCCATCCGAGTAGCAGACGATCATCGAACCCGGCTCGATCGTCACCGTGGCCTGGGGACGGGGGCGTTCGTCCTCGCCGCACAGCGGGGGTGACTGTGCCCCGTCGAGCCAGCGGGGTTCGCCTGCGGGCGGAACGAGGAGGATCGGTGGATGTCCGGCCGACGCATATTCGAACGTGCCCGTCGACGGGTCGAGGACGCCGTAGCAGACGGTCGCGAAATCGGTCGTCCCGGTAGCGGCAACGAACGCGTCGAGGCGCGTGAGGAGCTCTCCCGCCGACCCGGTATGGGGCGCGAGGGCCGCCAGCGCCGTGCGTAGCTGGCCCATCGCAGCGGCTGCGCCGAGCCCGTGGCCGACGACGTCGCCGACCGTGAGGGCCACGCGCCCGCTCGGGAGCCGGAAGATGTCGTACCAGTCGCCGCCGACCTCGAGCGCGGCGCTTGCGGCCTCGTAGCTCGCGACCACCGAGACGCCCTCGGGCACCACGAGCCTCCCCGGAAGCAGGGCGCGCTGCAGCCCGATCGCGATCTCCCGCTCCTCGGCCTCGCGCGCGCGGAGCGCTTCCTCGGCTCGTGTCCTCTCGGTGACGTCGAGCCCGGTCTGATACAGGAATCGCACGACTCCGAGCTCGTCGAGGATCGGATGCATCGCGAAATCGACGACCCGTTCGGCGCCGCTCGCGACCCGATAGGGAAACGTTTCGCGGAAACGCTCCCCCGCGGCGACGCGCCGCACCGCGAGCCGGATCCGTTCCTGCGTCTCGACCGAGCCCCGCCACCAGGGTGTCTCCCAGAAGGGGAGATCGAGCACCGCGTCCCTCGCGTACCCGCACGCGTCGACCGACAGGTCGTTGACCTCCCGCAGCGTGCCCTCGAGGTCCATGATCCCCGCGAAGATCCCCGACTGGTTGAAGACCGACTCGAACTTCGCGTTCGTGGCCCTCAACTGCTCTTCCGCCTCCTTGCGAGCCGAGATGTCGCGCGCGATCTTGGAGGCTCCGATCACGTCCCCCGCCTCGTTCTTGATCGGTGAGATCGACAGCGAGACCTCGAGCCGCCGGCCGTCCTTCATCAGGCGCACGGTCTCGTAGTGGTCGATGTGAACGCCGGCCCGGAGCTGACTCAGGATCTCGTCCTCCTCGGCCTGCAGCTCCGGCGGGATCAGCAACCGGATGTTCCGCCCGACGATCTCTTCGGCCGCGTATCCGAAGATCCGTTCCGCGCTCAGGTTCCAGCTCGTGACGGTACCGTCGAGCGCCTTGCTGATGATGGCGTCGCTCGACGTCGCCACAACCGCGGCCAGGTACGGATACCGCTCGTCGGGAGTCAATGCGTCGGCTCCCCGGCCGTTGTGACCGTTGCCTGCAGGCTCCCTGCTCACCACTCGTCCTTCAGCTCGAGGCTCCCTGCTCACCAATCGTCCTTCAGCTCGAAAGAAATGGGTCGGCAAGTTGCCCTTGCCAGAAACAGGCTACCCCCAAACAGGTTCGGTCCATCATCTCCATCTCATCGCCGGGTTTCGCGGAGACGGCTCAGGGAACCATGAGCCGCACCCGAGGATGGAGGGAGACTCATGAAGGCTCTGACCTGGCATGGCAAGCGAGATGTTCGGATCGACAACGTTCCGGACCCGGTGATCGAGGAGCCGACGGATCTGATCGTTCGGGTCACTTCATCGGGGATCTGCGGCTCGGATCTTCATCTCTACGAGGTCCTCGGGGCGTTCCTCGACGAGGGCGACATCCTCGGCCACGAGCCGATGGGGGTCGTCGAGGAGGTCGGCCCGGAGGTGACCGAGGTGAAGCCGGGCGACCGGGTGGTCGTGCCGTTCAACATCTCCTGCGGCACGTGCTTCATGTGCAGCACGGGCCTCCACTCGCAATGCGAGACGACGCAGGTCCGGGACCAGGCGATGGGCGCCGCGCTCTTCGGCTACACGAAGCTCTATGGGCAGGTTCCCGGCGGCCAGGCCGAGTTCCTTCGCGTGCCGTTCGGGAACACTCTGCCGATTCCCGTCCCGCACGGCCCGCCGGACGACCGGTTCGTGTTCCTCTCCGACGTTCTCCCGACGGCATGGCAGGCGGTCGAGTACGCGGCGATCCCTGAGGGGGGAACGGTCGTGGTGCTCGGTCTCGGGCCCATCGGCGACATGTGTTCCCGGGTTGCGCTCCATCTCGGCCGGCGCGTGATCGGGGTCGACCTCGTGCCGGAGCGGCTCGAGCGCACGAGAGCTCGCGGCGCCGAGGTCCTCGACCTGAACGAGCACGACGACGATCTGGCCGAGGTGATCCGCGGCATGACGGACGGTCGCGGGCCCGACTCGGTGATCGACGCAGTCGGGATGGAGGCTCACGGGGCGCCGATCGCAAGGCTCCTGCAGAACATGACGAGCCTGCTGCCGGACCCGGTGGCGGCGAAGCTGATGGAGCACGTCGGCGTCGACCGGTTGAGCGCCCTCTATCTCGCGATCGACATCGTCCGCCGGGGCGGCACGATCTCGCTCGCCGGCGTCTACGGCGGCATGACCGATCCTCTCCCGCTGCTCACGATGTTCGACAAGCAGATCCAGTTGCGGATGGGCCAGGCGAACGTGAAGCGCTGGATTCCCGACCTCATGCCGCTGCTCGCCGACGGCGATCCGCTCGGCGTCGACGGGTTCGCGTCGCACCGCCTGCCCCTCGAGCGCGGCCCCGAGGCCTACGAGGCGTTCCAGAAGAAGGAGGATGGGTTCGTCAAGGTGCTCCTTCAGCCATGACAGATGCGCCCCGTCAGCCGGTGCTCGTGATCACCGGTGCTTCGAGCGGAATCGGCCGGGCGCTCGCGCACGAGGCCGCCCGGGGCGGCTGGACGGCCGTCGTTGCCGCTCGACGCCGCCCCGCTCTCGATCACCTCGTCGGCGAATGCGTCGCGCTCGGCGGTCAGGCGCACGCCGTCGACCTCGACGTTGCGCTCCGGCCGCCGTCGAGCGGATCTTCGCCGTGCGCACCCCCGGCAACCAGTTCGCCGCCGGAACGGCCGACCGCACGAACGGGAACCTCCACCGATCGTCGCCCGACTGGAGGACCGAGAGCGGAGACTGGCCGGTCGAGTCCGGACGAAGACGAACCGTGATCGCTGCCGGCGTCGCAGCCGCCCTCGTTGCCGCGACGGGCTATCGGACGACGAGGCCGTAGCGCAGCCGGCCCGTGCCGTCAGGAGAACGTGGTCTCGCGGGTCGGCTTGATGAAGACGATCTGGCCGTTTTCGAGCTCGAGACGCTCGGTCTCGTCCCTCGTGAGCTGCACCGACAACCGCTCGCCGTCGTCACGGACGAGGTCGACCCGCACGTCGAAGCCCCGGTGGACGATCCGCTCGATCATGGCCTCCTGCGTCGTGCCGTTCGCATCGAGGCTGAGCTCGAAGTCGTGCGGGCGCACGAACGCGTCGCCGAGACGGTTGACCTGCCCGACGAACGACATCACGAACTCGTTCGCCGGATGCTCGTAGAGGTCGCGCGGCCCGGCAACCTGCTCGATCACCCCGTGGTTCATCACGACGACCTCGTCGGCAACCTCCATCGCCTCCTCCTGGTCGTGCGTGACGATCACGGTCGTCGTGTGCGTCTCGTCGTGGAGGCGGCGCAGCCAGGCCCGAAGCTCGGTGCGGACGCGAGCATCGAGGGCTCCGAACGGCTCGTCGAGGAGGAGGACGCTCGGATCGACGGCGAGCGCCCGGGCGAGTCCCATCCGCTGGCGCTGCCCACCGGAGAGCTGCGACGGGTAGCGCTTCGCGAGCCCGTTCAACTGCACGAGCTCGAGCAGCTCGGCGACGCGCGCCTCGATCTCCGCCTTCGGCCGGCGGCGGATGGTAAGCCCGAACGCGACATTGTCGTGCACCGTCATGTGCTTGAACGCGGCGTAGTGCTGGAACACGAATCCGACCTCGCGACGCTGCGGGGGCTGACCGGTCACGTTCCGATCCGAGATGAAGACGCTCCCGCTGTCGGGCTGCTCGAGCCCGGCGATCACGCGGAGGAGCGTCGACTTGCCACTTCCGCTCGGGCCGAGGAGCGCTGTCAGCGATCCCTCCGCCACGTCGACCGACACGTTGTCGAGGGCGACGAAGTCGCCGAACTTCTTCGAGACGTTCCGCACCGAGATCGACATCAGGTTCGTGCTCCTTCTTTGGGACGAAGCGTGGTCATCAGTGTGAGCACGATGATCGCCATGGCGGCGAGAGCGAGTGAGATCCCGTACGCGCCCGGGAGGTTGAGGTTCTCGTACTCCTCCTGCACGCGCAGGGTCGCGGTCTCCGTCCTCCCCTGGATGCTGCCCGAGACGACCGCCACGGCCCCGTACTCTCCGAGGCAGCGGGCCGTCGTCAGCACGACCCCGTAGATCACCGCCCAGCGAATCGACGGCAGCGTGATCCGCCAGAACGTCTGCCAGCCCGAAGCGCCGAGCGTGTGGGCCGCCTTCTCCTGCTCGTCCCCGATCTCACGCAGCGTCGGGATCACCTCGCGCGCGACGAAGGGCACCGAGACGAAGGTCGTCGCCAGCACAATCGAGGGCAGGGCGAACAGCACCTGGATCCCGTGGGCCTGGAGGTAGTGCCCGAACCAGCCGGTGCGACCGTAGAGGAGGTAGAGGGAGAAGCCGACGACCACGGGCGAGAGGGCGAGCGGCAGGTCGACGAACGCGTTCAGGATCCCCTTCCCCGGGAACGGCCGACGCACGATCGCGAGGCCGCACGCCACTCCGAAGATCGTGTTGAGCGGCACGGCGATCACGACGGCGGTGAGCGTGACCCTGAACGCGTGGATCGTGTCCGGCTCGGTCAGCGCGTTCCAGGCGCTCGATGCGTCGTGCCTGAAGGTCTCGTAGTAGACGTAGAGAAGCGGCGCGATGAGGATCGCTGCGAGGTAGCCGATAGCGACGATCCGGAGGCCGACCCTACGCACGCTCGTGCCTCGTCGCGAAACGCCTGATGCCGCCCACGGCGAGAAGCACCGCGAACGAGATCGAGAGCAGGACGACCGCGACGGCCGAAGCGCCGGTCGGGTCGCTGCTCTCGATCTGGTTGAAGATGTAGACCGACGAGACCTCCGTCCGGTACGGGATGTTCCCCGTGATGATCACGACCGCGCCGATCTCGCCGACTGCACGCGCGAACGCCATCGTCAGGCCGGAGAGGATCCCGGGAAGGATGTTCGGCAGCACGATCCGCCGGAAGACGGCGAACTGGTTCGCGCCGAGCGAGCGGGCGGCCGCCTCCATCTCCTGATCGAGCTCGTACAGCACCGGCTGGACGGTCCGGACGACGAACGGAAGCGTCACGAACAGCAGTGCGAGATAGAGCGCGTACTTGGTGAACGCGGCGTGGACGCCGACCGGGGAGTGCGGCCCGTAGAAGGTCAGCAGGAGAAGCCCGGCGACGATCGTCGGCAACGCGAACGGCAGGTCGATCACCGCATTGATGACCGCCTTGCCGCGGAACTCGTCCCGAACGAGCACCCACGCGGTGAGCGTCCCGAAGACGGCGTTCGTGAGCGCCGCGAGCGCCGCCACGACGAGCGTCAGCTTGAGGGCGGCAACGGGCTCCCGCGCCGAGACCGCCGTCCAGAAGCCCGACCAGCCGGCGTGCTTCGACTGCCAGACGAGCGCTGCGATCGGCAGTGCGACGACGACGATCAGGAACGTCGACGCAAAGCCGAGGGAGAGAGCGGTTGCCGCCCTCTCCCTCGGTTGCCTCAGGATGGCAAGGCGCCCCCGCGCACCGGGAGCCTCGGTGTAGCCGCTCAGTTGGACGGCCCTCCGACCGACGACTCGATCCCGTACATGAGGCCGTTCGGCGGGGTGAACCACTTCTTCTGCGATGCGGCGTAGCCGCCGAGCGTCTTGTCGGCGAGCGTGATCTGGCCCGGGCGGACCGGGAACTTCGTGAACTGCTTCGCCGCCGTCGGATTGACGGGCCTGAACCCGTTCTGGCCGAAGACCGCCTGCGAGGGCACGGATTTGAGGAACTGGATGAACTGGTTCGCGACGTCCTTGTTGGGGCTGTTCTGCATCACGGCGATCGGGAGCTCGATCAGGAGCGTCTGGCGCGGGATCACGTACTCGACCTGCGTCCCCTTCAACGTCGCGGCGATC
>DASZLW010000292.1:0-2703 GCA_035552175.1 Gaiellaceae bacterium
CCTCCCCGAAGACGAGGTCGAGACCGAGCCGCCGCTCGGAGCGGAGCGGCCCGAGGATGGTCGTCGCGGTCTCCTTCTTCGGCTGGGTGTACCAGTCGCCGCGGAACGGCTCGACGATCGCGTGCAGCGTCTCTTCGCCGAGCTCGCGGACGAGGTAGGTCTCACCCATGTGGAGGTAGACCGCGCCCTCGTGCACGGTCGAGTAGGCGCGGGAGCGCTCGACGAAACCGAGCACGGAGCCCGTGGAAGCGTCGACGACCGTGAACGAATCGGGGTCGGCGGAGCGGAGCGGAACCCGCGCCGCCGGTGTCGTCGTCCCACCCCAGATGTAGCCGCGCGGCGTTGCCTTCAACTCGGGGTCGGCGGCCGCGGCGGCGAGCGCCTCCGGGCCGAGAAGCTCGCGATCGCGCTCGTCGATCGGGGCCTCGTAGGCGGCCGACCTGACGTGCCCGGCGAGCACGCGGCCGTTCGCGTGGTCGAGGATCGCCGCCTCGACACGCCGGCCGAGCAGCTTCTCGGGCTCGCGCATGAAGTACTGGTCGAGAGCATCCGCAGTCGCGACCAGCACCGCGAGCCCGTGCCCGCGCCGTCCCGCCCGGCCCCATTGCTGGCGCAGAGACGCGATCGTGCCGGGGAAGCCGACGGAGATCACCGCGTCGAGAAGGCCGACGTCGATCCCGAGCTCGAGCGCGTCGGTGGAGGTGACGCCCAGGAGCTCGCCCGCCGCGAGCCGCCGTTCGATCTCGCGGCGCTGTGCAGCCGTGTAACCGGCCCGGTAGGGCGAGAGCCTGGAGTCGTCGCCGAGGCGGTCGGCCGTGAACCGGTGGATGAGCTCCGCGGTCTTGCGGCTCTTCGCGAACGTCAAGGTCCGGAGCCCGTTCTCGACGAAGGCTGCCTGGAGCTTCGCCGCCTCGGCGAGCGCCGAGCCGCGCAGCCCGAGCTCGACGTCGAGGAGCGGCGGGTTCCAGAGGATCACCGTCCGCTCGGCGCGAGGCGCGGCGTCGTCGCCGATCACGGTCACCTGTGTCCCGAGCAGCGACTCGCCGAGCTCTCCCGGGTTCGCGATCGTCGCGGTGGCCAGCATGAACTGGGGATCCGAGCCGTAGATCCGGGCGATCCGCCGCAGCCGGCGTAGGACGTTCGCCACATGCGAGCCGAAGACACCGCGGTAGACGTGCGCCTCGTCGACGACGACGTACCGGAGGTTCGCGAGCACCTCGCCCCAGCGCTCGTGGTTCGGCAGGAGACCGATGTGCACCATGTCCGGGTTGGTCAGGATCGCATTCGACCATCTCCGGATCTGCCGGCGCTGCTCCGTCGGGGTGTCGCCGTCGTAGATCGCCGGCCGGAGCTTCGGCACGCCGAGGGCATTCAGCGTCCGGAACTGATCCTGCGCGAGGGCCTTTGTCGGGTAGAGGTAGAGCACTCGGTGCTTCGGCGTGCGGGCGAGCGAGTCGAGCACCGGGAGGTTGAACGCGAGCGTCTTCCCCGAGGCGGTACCCGTCGTGACGACGAGGTGCTCGCCCCGCGCCGCCGCGTCCCACGCCTCGCGCTGGTGGCGGTAGAGGCGATCGACGCCGATCCTCGCGCGAACGCGCGGATCGAGCTCGCTCGGGATCTCCGCGAAGCGCGCGGGCCGCGACGGCTCCTCGGCGAGATGAGCGACCTCTTCCCCGTCGAGGATGCCCGGTGGGACGAGGTGAGTCGAGGTTTCCGTCGGCACGGAATCGAGCGTAGCGCCGGCTCGGGAAGCGACGAGGATGCCGAGCCTCGACTGCGGTCGCCCCCAGAGGGCACCCGGGCTCGGAGAGTAAGCTCTCTCCACCGGGGTGCCCCGATGTGGGGCTGAGATCACACCCGTCGAACCTGATCCGGGTCATGCCGGCGAAGGGAGTGCGTTTTGAGCGTTCCACGGGCCTTGACGATCGCAACCTCGGACAGCGGAGGCGCTGCCGGGATCCAGGCGGACCTGAAGGCGTTCGGTGCCGCCGGTGTCTACGGGATGTCGGCGCTCGTCGCGCTGACCGCGCAGAACACTGTCGGCGTGACGGCGATCCACGAGCTCCCAGCCGAGTTCATCCTCGCGCAGCTCGACGCCGTGGTCTCGGATCTCGGGGTCGATGCGGCGAAGACGGGGATGCTCTACTCCCGGACCGCGATCGAGACCGTGGCGGGCTTCCTCGAGAAGCACACGGTCACCCTCGTCGTCGACCCGGTGATGGTCGCGAGCTCGGGCGCGAGGCTCCTCGAGGAGGATGCCGTCGACTCCCTCGTCGCGCGGCTTTTCCCGCTTGCGACGGTCGTGACCCCGAACCTGCCGGAGGCGATGGCGCTCGCGGGATTCGAGGGCTCGCGTGAGGCGCTCGCCGAGCGCCTCCACGAGCTCGGCGCTCCCGCGGTGCTCGTCACGGGCGGTCACGGCGAGGGTGCCGTCGACCATCTCTTCGACGGCGATCATCACCTCGAGATCCCGGTCGAGCGCTATGCGATCTCGGCGACGCACGGGGCCGGCTGCACGCACTCGGCGACTCTCGCGGCCCTGCTCGCCCGGGGGCAGTCGCTCGAGGCCGCCGCGCGAGGCGCCGCCCGCGCCGCATCCGCCGCCGTCCTCCACGGCCTCCCCGAGCTCGGCCGCGGCGACGGCCCTGTCGACGTCCTGAACCTGAGAGGAGCCGCATGACCTGTGACCCGGAACCACGTGCA
>DASZLW010000293.1:0-8857 GCA_035552175.1 Gaiellaceae bacterium
AGAAATGCTGGATCCGGGCGCTCGCCGCCGAACCGACGGCGAGCAGGGCGGCGGCGGCCGCGAGCGCGGCGACGAGCGGGTAGCGGCGCCTCATTCCGCAGGAACCATATCGGTGCCTCGCCCGGCATACGGCCACGAGACCGTCGCGAGCAGCCAGACGAGGAACACCACGAAGAGCACGAACTGGGCGATCACGACGAGCGGCAGCGGGAACGAGCTGTTGCCGATCGCGGTCGTCCGGTTCCACCAGTCGAGCACGACGTGGACGCCGGGCATCCCGGTCCACTCGTTGAGCCAGAGGACGACGATCATCGCCGGAAGCGACACGAATGCGAGCAGGTGCCGGTCGGAGGCCCAGCGGACGAGCTGCGGCACCGTCAGCAGCAGGAAGATCAGCCGGTAGTCGTTGCTCCGGAAGATCGCGTACGAGCCGACGTAGACGCAGGCGCCGGCCCAGAAGAGATCGAGATCGCGCGTGGCGTCCGGATCGGCCGGGAGCGCCGGCCGTAGCTCGAGGCGCCGTGCGACGAACCACGCGATCCCGATGGCGACGAGCACGAGCCCGGCATCCCAGGCGCGGTACCCCTCGAGCGTATGGATCGTCGCCGCCGCGGCGAGGCTGAACCATTCGCTCACCCGGCGCACGCCGTAGGCGAACGTGTCCGCGGCCGGGATCGCGGAGAGCATCTTGTGGATGTAGTGGATCGTCGCGAGCGCATAGACGACGAATCCACCCGCGACCACGACGGCGACTCGCAGCGCAGAGCGAGTCGCCCGGCGGACGAGGAACCCGAGCGCGAAGATGGGATAGAGCTTCAGGACGGCCGCAACGAGGACGAGCAGGCCGCCGATCGACTCGCCGCGGGCCCGCCGCGTCGCGACGAGCACCGCGAGAAGCACGATCGGGAACAGGATCAGGTCGGGATTCTCACGCTCGACCCCGAGCATCACCGCGGGTGAGCACAGGAAGAGGAGGTACACGAGCCCGCTCCAGAGGCTCGCGCCGACAGGGAGCACGAACAGCGCCGCGAGGAGGAACAGGGAGCCCTGCGCGAGCCCGAGCGCAAAGGTGTCCCCGAGCCCGAGGCCGAAATGGGAAGGCAAGAGCCAGATCTGGGGAAAGTCCGCCGGGCGCCGGTGGAAGTCGCACGGATTCACCGGCAAGACCGCAATCCCGCGCCGCGTGCACTCCCACGACGAGGTGAGGTTCCGCAGGTCGTCGAACCTCGGCGTCTCGGCGGGGACGCCGATTCGCCGCCAGCCGGTCTCGTGGCCTCCCAGTGCGGCGACGAGCAGGAAGTAGCCGCCGAGCCCGACGAGCGCGACGACGCGCGCCCGGAAGGCCACGAGGATCCCGACGATGCTCGCGCCAGCACCCACCGGGCTCATTATGGGTATGCGGCCGCCCCCCGGTACCCTTGGGCGATGCGCCGGTATCACCTCACGACCTTCGGCTGCCAGATGAACGCCCACGACTCGGAGCGGATCAAGGGCATGCTCGAGGAGCTCGGGCTCGGTGAAGCCACCACCGCCGCAGACGCCGACATCGTCGTCTTCAACACCTGCACGATCCGGGAGAAGCCCGACACGAAGCTCGCCGCCTACCTCGGCGAGGCGGCCGCGCGGAAGCGGCGCGACCCGGACCGGGTGATCGCCGTCGGAGGGTGCTTTGCGGAGGCTCAGCGAGAGCGGATCTTCGAGCTCTATCCCGAGGTCGACGTCGCGTTCGGCCCCGGGTCGATCGCGCATCTCGGCGAGTGGCTCGGCGCGGGAGGGGTCGGGGTGGCGAGGGGTCGCTTCGGCCTCGACGACCGCGAGTTCGCGGCGACGCTGCCGATGCACCGCGAGCGCTCGTTCCAGGCCTGGATCCAGGTCTCGATGGGCTGCAACTCCGTCTGCTCCTACTGCATCGTCCCGGCCGTGCGGGGGCGCGAGCGCAGCCGTCGCCCCGGCGAGCTGATCGCGGAGATCACGCAGCTCGCACAGGAGGGCGTGAGGGAGATCACGCTGCTCGGTCAGAACGTCAACTCCTGGGGCCGGGACCTCGCGCCCGATCTCGACACCGAGTTCGGCGAGCTCCTCCGCGCGGCGGACGCAGTCGAGGGGATCGAGCGGATCCGCTTCACGAGCCCGCACCCGAAGGACTTTCGCGACCCGGTGATCGCCGCGATCGCCGAGTGCGACACGGTCTGCGAGCACGTCCATCTGCCGTTGCAGTCGGGATCGTCGCGGATCCTGAAGGCGATGCGCCGCACGTACACGAGCGAGCGCTACCTGGCGCTCGTCGAGAAGATGCGCGAGGCGATCCCCGACCTCGCGCTCGGCACCGACATCATCGTCGGCTTCCCGGGTGAGACCGATGCAGACTTCCAGCGGACGCTCGAGGTCGT
Source organism: Gaiellaceae bacterium (assembly GCA_035552175.1). Taxonomy (GTDB): domain Bacteria; phylum Actinomycetota; class Thermoleophilia; order Gaiellales; family Gaiellaceae; genus PALSA-600. The sequence goes on from DASZLW010000293.1 coordinate 2,391, forward strand.
CGAGCAGGTCGGCTTCGACAGCGCGTTCACCTTCGTCTACTCGCCGCGCCACGGCACCGAGGCTGCGACGATGGCCGACCAGGTACCGCACGACACGAAGATCGAGCGGATGGAGCAGCTCGTCGAGCTCGTGCAGCGGATCGCCTCCGAGCGGAACGCGTGCCGCGTCGGCGGGATCGAGCAGGTGCTCGTCGAGGGCCGCTCCCGCACCGACGTCGAGCTCCTGCGAGGCCGTACGCGCCGGAACACGACGGTCAACTTCACGGGGGACGCCGACGCGGGCGAGCTCGTCGACGTCCGGATCGACCATGCCACCTCGACAACGCTCCGCGGGATGCAGGCGTCGGTCGTCGCCCGGCCGTCCGTCCCTGGCGTCTGGCAGGGTTAGCCGATGCGCATCCTCGTCACCGGCTCGTCCGGGCAGATCGGCACGAACCTCGCGCTCCGGCTGATCGACGACGGCCACACCGTGTTCGGGGTCGACAAGCGCCTCAACACGTGGACCGACCGGTTCCCGACGAGCGCGCAGAACCTCGCCGGCCATTTTGCCCCGTACCGCGGGGGGATCAACGAGATCGACTACCCGGAGGTCGACCTGGTCGTGCACCTCGCGGCGCATGCGAAGGTGCATCAGCTCGTGCGCCAGCCGCAGCGGGCGCTCGAGAACGTGATGATGACGTTCAACGTCCTCGAGTACTGCCGTGCGCTCGAGCTGCCCGTCGTCTTCTCGTCGACGCGAGAGGTCTACGGGGACGTCCACCGGTTCGAGGAGTACGGCGAGGCGACCGCGGACTTCGCGTACACCGAGAGCCCGTACTCGGCCTCGAAGATCGCCTCCGAGGGGTTCCTCTACGCATACGCGAAGTGCTATGGGCTCAAGTACCTCGTCTTCCGCTTCTCGAACGTCTACGGCCGCTACGACAACGACCTCCAGCGCATGGAACGCGTCCTGCCGCTCTTCATGCACCAGCTGAGCCGCGGTGAGCCGATCACCGTGTACGGCGGCGACGAGAAGGTGCTCGACTTCACCTACATCGACGACTGCATCGACGGAATCACGCGCGGGATCGAAAGGCTCATGTCCGGCGCAGTGACGAACGAGACGGTCAACCTCGCGTTCGGGCAGGGAAACACGCTCGTCCGGGCGGCCGATCTGATCGGGGAGAGCCTCGGTGTCAATCCGGAGATCGCCTACAAGCCGTCTCTGCGCGGAGAGGTGACGCACTATGTCGCCGATATCCGCAAGGCTGCCGAGCTCCTCGACTGGCAGCCGCAGACGTCCCTCGACGACGGGATCCCGCGTGCGGTCGCGTGGTTCCGCGACTGGCGCGCGGAGCATCCGGACGAGGATCGCGACATCGTGCCGGAGCGCCTGCCGGGCGAGATCGAGCACGAGTTCAAGCCCGCCGCCGTGTAAGCGTGACCGAAGTTCGCCCGCGGGTCATTGCCATCTTCGGCCCGACCGCGTGCGGCAAGACAGCGGTCGCCGGAGCGCTCAGGGAGCGGCTCGGCGCCGAGGCGGTCTCGGCAGATTCCGCGGCGCTCTACGCCTGTCTGCCTGTCATCACGGCGGCGCCGCCGTACCCGACACGCCTCGTCGGGATCGTTCCACTCTCCGCCGACGTGTCGGTCGGGGAGTACCAGCGCCTTGCGCACGCGGCGATCGACGAGCTCGTCGCGGCGGGCACCACGCCCGTCGTCGTCGGGGGGACAGGCCTCTATCTCCGTGCGGCCTTGTCGTCCCTCGAGCTGCCGCCGCCTCCGGCGCCGGGTGCGCGCGAGCGGTGGAGCGCGCTCTACGAGGAGGTCGGGCCGGAAGCGGCTCATGCGCTGCTCGCCGAGCGTGATCCGGGCGCGGCGGCCCGCGTCCACGCGAACGACCGCCGGCGCGTCGTGCGGGCCCTCGAGCTCGTCGAGGCAGGAAGCTCACTGGCTCCGGCCGAGGATCGTCTCTGGGCCGAGGAGACCCGGCACCCGACCGTGGTCGTCGGGATGGACTGCGCCGCAGAGGAGCTCGACCGGCGCATCGAGACGCGGTCGCGAGAGATGCTCGAGCAGGGAGCGGTGCAGGAGGCCGGCCGGGCGTGGGCGGGCTCGCTCTCGAACACGGCCCGCAAGATCCTCGGCCTCGAGGAGTTCGCGACGCTTGCGCCCGAGGAGGCTGTCGAATCCGTGACTGCCGCGAGCCGCCGCCTCTCCCGCTATCAGCGCAAGTGGCTTCGCAGGCTCAGCCTCGCCGCTACGCTCGATGCAGCCCGACCACCGGAGGAGATCGCGGATGAGATCGTCGCGCTGGCAGGCGCAGGGGAACGTCTACCTCCTCACTGAGGAGCCGTTGACGGCGGAGCTCGTCCGTTCGGAGGCGGGCGATACCGATGGAATCCTCGAGGTGCGAGGCCGGGGCGACGACTGGCTCGAGATCGTGATCTGGAATCCCGACGGATCGCAAGCCGAGATGTCGGGGAACGGAACGCGGATCGCGGCCCGGTGGCTCTCCGAGCAGACCGGCGCCAGGCGTGTCACCGTCCGGGTCGGCCCGAGGGAGATCACTGCCCGCCTGTTGGAGCACGGGCTCATCGAGCAGGATATGGGCCTCGTGGTCGTCGGCGACTCGGCGGAGATCGAGGGCGTCCGCTTCACCCCGGTCGACGTCGGGAACCCGCATGCTGTCGTGGCCGGAGATCCGGCCGCGATCGACATGATCGGCCCGCTTCTCGAGACGCATCCGCACTTTCCGAACCGCACCAACGTCCAGGTCGCCCGTCGTCTCGATCCCGGGACGATCGAGGCGAGGGTATGGGAGCGCGGTGTGGGGGAGACCGGCGCCTCGGGGACGAGCGCGGTCGCCGTCGTCGCAGCATTCGGCGCCGATTCCGCCACGGTGCGCTTTCCGGGCGGCGACCTCCACGTTCGGATCGAGGGCAGTCGCGCTCTCCTCACCGGCCCGGCGGCGCGCGACGCGCCGGAAAACGGTCTATCGTGATCGGGGTGAAGAGCTGGTTGGCGCTCCTCGCCGCGCTCGTCCTTGCCGCCTCCGCAGGAGCGGCTTCTTCCGCACCCTCTCTTGCGATCTATCCCGTGCCTCAGGGCGGGTTCAGCCTCGGTCTGCCGCCGACGTGGGGCGATCTCACGAGCACCGTACGGGCGCCGAGAGCGAACGGGAAGACGCCGACGATGGCCGAGATCGCGCAGACTCTCGCCTCGCACGGCGACCAGAGGCTCATCGTCATCGATCCGGCGGCGAACGGTGCGGTGTATGCGGACGTGGTCGTCGACTACGTCGGGCCGGTCAATCTCGGAATCGTCGAGAGCGCGACGAAGAGCGGGATCGAGAAGGCCTTCGGCAAGAAGGCGCTCCTGAGCTCGGCCAAGGTCAAGCTCGGGACGCTTTCCGCCTATGCCCTGTCGTTCGCCTACACGGCGCAGAAGGTCAAGTTCGAGGCGAGCGTCTATGTCGTGGCGGCCGACCAGGTCGAATATGCGATCCGATATGTCGCTCCGAGGGCGAGCTGGGCGAAGTACTCGGCACTCTTCGCCGCGAGCGCCAGGACGTTCAAGCTTCTCGCGCCGCCGAAGCTCGCCGGAGACGTCCTGTCGGCGGCCGAGGTGGGTGCGGGATACAAGGGCTCGGTCATCCCGAGGGGCGGGACGTTCCTCGGGGGTGCCACGCTCGATCTCTGCGCCGGCGCGTATCCCAGCGAGAGCCTCCGCACGGGCCGGCTGCAGATGAGCTACGTCCATGCGGGCAAGGCGGTGCGCGTGTCGAACGAGGTCGTCACCTACGTTCCCGGTGGGGCGCAGGAGGCGCTCCGCGAGGTGCGGGCGGTCGCCAAGTCATGCGCGCGGAAGCCGGCCGTCGTGACGCAGGGGAAGGTCAAGACCACAACCGAGGTCGCGCCGATCCACGATCCGAACCTCCTTCCGGGCTCGGTGGCGGTTCGGATCCACGTGCACCAGCCAGGGTCGAACCCCGAGGACACGACCGGCGTCGCGATCTACCAGGTGAAGAACAACGTGCTCTCAGGGGTGTACGCGTGGGTGAACAACGGCACGACATTGGCTCAGGCGGAAAAGATCGCGTATCGGGCGGCCGAGACGAGCGAACGGAAGCTCGGCGGCACCTCACTCGCGGCTTAGACGCTTTCCCACGCTGACGATTCGTCGAGCGGGCGCGCCGTCCAGCGTGTTCGAGCGACTGAACGTTTCGTTGTCTGAGAACTTTCTTCAGTCTGCTCAGGCGCCGACGCCGTACTCGCGCAGCGCATCGTTCAGCGAGGTCTTCAGATCGGTCGCCGCGGTGCGATAGCCGATGATCAGCGCACACGACAGGTGGTAGGTGCCCGCCGGGAACTCCTTCGGACGCGTTCCGGGCACGACGACCGCCCGCGGGGGGAGGTAGCCACGATGCTCGACCGGCTCGTCGCCCGTCACGTCGATGATCGGCACCGAAGCGGTCAGCGAGACGTTCGGTGCCAGAACGGCCTCGCGGCCGATCCGCACGCCCTCGACGACGATCGCTCGGGAGCCGATGAAGGCGCCGTCCTCGATGATCACCGGACGTGCGCCGGGCGGCTCGAGCACTCCGCCGATTCCGACCCCGCCCGCGAGGTGGACGTTGGCTCCGATCTGGGCCCCCGAACCGACTGTCGCCCAGGTGTCGACCATCGTCCCCGGGCCGACCCACGCGCCGATGTTCACGTACGACGGCATCAGGATCACGCCGGGGGAGAGGAAGGCGCCGTAGCGCGCGACGGCCGGCGGGACGACGCGGACGCCGAGCGCCTCGTAGCCGGACTTGAGCGGGATCTTGTCGTGGTACTCGAACGGCCCGACCTCACGCGGCTCCATGGCGCGGGTGCGAAAGAAGTCGAGGATCGCCGCCTGCGCCGCCTGGTTCACAACCCAATCGTCGCCCGACGGCTCCGCGACGCGGATCTCCCCGCGGTCGAGCGCCGCAATGGTGTCCTCAGTGGTCATTTCGCCGGCCATCGTCGCTGCGGGCCGCGCCCGCGGCGATCAAGCTAATCAAAGCGCGCAGGACAGGTCCGATCGAGGCACCCATCCGCCGCGTTCTCCCTGCAAAACCAGGCCAACTGGGGCCCAGCGACCACTGGGGACAGACCCCAATGGGAGAGGCGCGGCCGCCACCCGCCGATTCGGGACAGGTGCCGGCGCGATCGGCCTCAGGGTATTTGAGCGCGCAAGGTACCCGGGACATGTCTCCACGAGCCATCCACTGTTCGGGTTGCCCCTGCAAATCCGCGGCGAGTGCCCCTCTCATCCCACTGGGGACAGACCCCAGTGGGATGCCGAAGTACCCGTCCGCGTGGGGCAGGACGAATAGGGCACGGTCAGGTCAGAGCGGTCAGGGCGGTCACAGCGCCGCTTCGAGGAGCCCGGCGGCCCGCTCGCACTCGGCCTGCGTCGGCACGAGGGCGAGGCGCACGTATCCCTCGCCCGCCGGGCCGAAGAACGAGCCCGGGGCGACGAGGATGCCGTGGTCGAGCAGTCGCCTCGCAAACGGCTCGGACGGGCCGTCGACGGCGAGCCACAGGAAGAACGTCGCCCCGCCGCCGGTATGGCGCAGCCCCTTCGCCTCGAGCACGGGCAGGAGCGTCTCTCGCTTCCGCCGGTAGACCTCACGCACCGCCTCGACGTGCCCCTCGTCGGCCCACGCTGCGACGGAGGCACGCTGGACGAACTCCTGCGGCGCAGTCCCCGTCGAGGGCCGGAAGGCGCGCAATGCGTCCGCGACATCCGGCGGCGCACACATGAACCCGGAGCGATACCCCGTCATCGACGACCGCTTCGAGAGCGTGTTGAACACGACGACGTTCTCTCGACTCTCGAGCTGGAGCGCAGACACGGGCGGCTCGTGGAACCAGAGCTCCGAGTACGCCTCGTCGGAGCAGAGCAGGAAACCGTGCTCGCGCGCCCGTCCCGCGAGCTCCTCGTAGAACGACAGCGGCGCCGTCGCACCCGTCGGGTTGTTGGGGTAGCACGTCCAGAAGATGGCGAGGTCGTCCCAGGCATCGAACCGGTCGAGATCAGGCAGCCAGTCGTTCTCCTCACGAAGCGGGAGGGTGACCACATCGGCGCCTGCGAACAGCGCACCGCGCTCGTACACCGGGTAGCCGGGCTCGGGGACGGCGACGACCCGGCGGTTGCCGAGCGCGACGTTCGCGAACGAGAAGATCGCCTCCTTCGACCCGAGCGTCGGAACGATCTCGACCGCCGGATCGACCTCCACGGCGTAGCGCCACATGATCCACGCGCCGATCGCGTCACGGAGCTCCGGCAGCCCCGCTGCGCGCGGATACGACGAGCGCTCCTCGATCCCCGCGACGAGAGATTCGCGGATGAAGGCCGGAGTCGCCTCGCGGGGATCGCCGACGCCGAAATCGATCGGCGTCAGGCCCCGCCCGCGTATTTCGGCGCGCCACTCGTCGAGCCGTGCGAACGGGTAC
>DASZLW010000294.1:0-2374 GCA_035552175.1 Gaiellaceae bacterium
GCGCCTCGAGCAGCTTCTGCGCCACGATCGTTCCCGATCCCGCGCCGAGACCCGGCCCGGGCCACGTGCTGGCCCCGATGTGGAAGAGCCGCTCGACAGGCGTCCCGTGGCCGGGGCTCGCGGGGAAAGGGCGCCACAGGAAGTTCTGGTCGAGCGCGAGCGACCCGCCGTAGGGATCGCCGTGGTGCAGGTTCGGATTCGCGTCCTGCAGGTCGGCCGGCGAGAGCATCGAGGCGAGCCGAGCCGTGATCGCGAACGTCACGCCGACGCAACTCTACGGGCGTTTGCTCGGGAGCCCCGGCGGCCGGGTAGCCGACGCCGCGCGCCGGTTCCGCTACGGGCGCTCCGAGATGCAGATCCACTTCGCGCTCTCCGAGCCGCCGCGCTGGGAGGGCGACGAGCGGCTCGGGAGGACGGCGATCGTCCACGTAACCCCAGGGCTCGACGGCGTCTCTCGCGCGGTGAACGAGGCCGAGCGCGGCCTGCTGCCGGCAGAGGCGACGGTTGTCTGCGGGCAGCCGCTCACGATTGACCCGAGCCGTGCGCCCGACGGGAAGGGGATCCTCTGGATCCAGCTCCAGGAGCTGCCCTGGCACGTCAAGGGCGACGCCGCCGGCGAGCTCGACACGGGCGACGGGACGTGGACGCAGGAGCTCCGCGAGCGCTATGCCGACCGGATCCAGGCGCGCCTCGCCCGGCACATCCCGAACCTCGAGTCGTCGATCCTCGCCCGAACCTGCCTCTCGCCGGCCGACCTGCAGGACGCGAATCCGAACCTGCACCACGGCGATCCCTACGGCGGGTCCCTCGCGCTCGACCAGAACTTCCTGTGGCGGCCGTTCCCGGCGAGCCCCGGCCACGGGACGCCGGTCGAGCGGCTCTTCCACATCGGGGCCAGCACGTGGCCCGGGCCGGGTCTCGGCGCCGGATCGGGAACGATCGTGGCGCAGAAGCTGCTCGAGGCGCCGCTGCGCGACCGGATCCTCGGCCGCTTCGCGAGGCGGCCCGCGTGAGGCTTGCCGCCGCCCTCGTTGCTGTGACAAGATCGTTCGTCCCCGCCGGCGGGGCGATCGAGAACCGATGAGCAACCCCCGCTACTCGATCTCCCAGATCACGACTCTCGGTGCGAGCTTCGCCGAGGATCTCGCCGCCTATTCGTCCGCCGGCTTCGCGGGGGTCGGCATCTGGGAGCTGAAGCTTCCCGAGGGCGGAGACGGCGCGGCGCTCGAGGCACTCGCTGCGAGCGGCCTCGAGCCGGCCTCGGCGGTGCCGACGATCCCGTCGATCCTGCCACTGCCGCTCCTCGGGGGCCCCGACGACCCGGCCGAGCGGATGGATTCGCTCGCAGCCTCGATCCATCGCCTCGCGGCGTTCGGGGCGCCCGGAATCGTCTGCCTGACCGGCACCGCCGAGGGGCGCGACCGAGACGATGCCCGCGCGACGGTCGTCGACGGCCTCCGCACGCTCGCCCACGAGGCCGAGCTGGCCGGTACGCGCATCGCGCTCGAGCCCTACCAGGCCGATGGAGGCGCGCTCTGGACGATCGCCGGGTCGATCCCGGAGGCGCTCGAGCTGATCGAGGAGGCGGGCGGCTCGCCGGCTCTCGGGCTGCAGTTCGACGTCTGGCACCTATGGAACACGCCGGAGCTCGCCTCGGACATTCCGGCCGCAATCGACCGGATCGCCGGGGTGCACGTGGCGGATGTCCGGGCGGAGACGCGCGGGTGGGCCGACCGCGTGCTTCCCGGCGACGGGATCGCGGAGGTTCCCGCGATCCTCGCCGCGCTCGACAGCGCCGGTTGGAGCGGCCTGTACGACCTCGAGATCTTCTCCGACGACGGCACGTTCGGGGCCTCCTACCCCGACTCGCTCTGGAACGTCTCTGCCGCCGAGCTCGCCGGAAGGGCACGCAGGTCACTCGACGCTGCGTGGGCACGGCGACCGGCGGCGGTCAGCACACATCAGTCAAAAAACAAGGAGGATGAATGAGACTCGTAAGAGTCGTCCCGCTCGGCCTCGTCGCCGCGCTGCTTCTGCTCGGCACGGCGGGCGCCGCCACGCACAGGACGGCGGCGAAGGCCCCGATCGTGATCGGCGCCGCGGTCGACCTGACGAAGAACATGTCGTCGTTCGACGCGCCGGCGCTCGAGGCGGCGAAGATCGAGATCGCCAAGATCGACGCTGCGGGAGGCGTCGACGGGCACATGCTGCAGCTCAAGTACCTGAACGACCAGCTCGACCCGAACCAGACGAAGGAAGACGCGACGAAGCTCGTGTCGCAGAACGTCAGCATCGGCTGGGTCACCTGCGACGTCGACTACGCCACGCCCGCGATCCAGCAGTTCCTCGCTGCGAAGCTCCTGACGGTCGCGCC
>DASZLW010000295.1:0-1550 GCA_035552175.1 Gaiellaceae bacterium
AAGGTCCGGTTCTCGCTCGACTTGCATGTGTTAAGCGCGCCGCCAGCGTTCGTCCTGAGCCAGGATCAAACTCTCCGTGAAGATAGTTCGCCGGCCGAAGCCGACGAGTCTTTTCACCTTGAGCTTGTGCTCAAAGTCCCACCCTCGAGGGGTGGAGACAGGTTTTCATCTAAACAGGTCGCAAGCGACCCGTTCTCGACGTAAACGCACGCTGTTGAGTTTTCAAAGACCAAGCCGTTGCGACGGCGTAAAAAAGGCCCCGACTCCACGTCAGAGGCCCAAGGATGCTCGGAAAAGCGTTCCCGAATCGTCCGAAGGCGCTCCAGTTGTCGTCGTTTGCAGGGACTTTCTTACGCAGCCCACTCGGGCAGCCGGGGGATTGTAGCAAGGCCGCGGCCCGCGTCAACTCGACACGAGCCGGACGAAGCGGCGCTTCCCCGCCTGAAGCACACGGCCCTCGAGATCCGACCACGAATGGTCGTAGCCGGAGAGCGCGCGGCCGTCCACTTTGACCCCGCCCTGGTCGATCGTCCGCCGCCAGTGGCTCGTCGACTCGCCGAGCTTCGCGGCGAGGAATGCCGGCAGGTGCAAGGGATCCGGCCCCTCGAGCCGGGCCTCCTCAACCTCCTCCGGCGCCTCGTGCCGGCGCACGACCCGCGTGAAGTGATCCTCCGCGGCGCGAGCCGCCTCCTCCCCGTGCGAGCGCGCCACGATCCAGCGCGCCAGCGCGAGCTTCGCCGCCATCGGATCGCCGGCCGGGACCGGCTGCTCGGCGACGAGGGCCCACCACTCCGGGAGCTGCTCGTCCGGGATCCGCATCGTCTTGCCGAACATCTCCTCCGGTGCCTCCCTGAGGCCGATGTAGTTCCCCTTCGAGCCGCTCATCTTCGTGCCGTCCCACGAGAGCAGCAACGGCACCGTGAGCGCGACCTGCGGCTCGAGCCCGTAGGCCTGCATCACGTCGCGGCCGGCGAGCAGGTTGTACGTCTGGTCGGTTCCGCCGAGCTCGACGTCGGCCTCGATCGCGACCGAGTCGTAGGCCTGCATGAGCGGATACAGCAGCTCCGAGATCGAGATCGGCTCCTTCGCCGCGAAGCGCTTCGCGAAGTCGTCGCGCTCGAGCATGCGCGCGACCGTGGTCGTCCGCGTCAGGCGCAACAGCTCGGCGAAGTCGAGCTTGCCGAGCCACTCGCTATTGAAGCGCAACTCTGTCCGCTCGGGGTCGATGATCGTCTTCGCGTTCTCGAAGAAGTTCTGCGCCATGCGATCGATGTCGGCCGGATCGAGGATCGGCCGTTCCGCGGAGCGGCCGGACGGGTCGCCGATGCGCGTCGTGTAGTCGCCGACGATGAGAACGCCGACGTGCCCTTCGTCCTGGAAGGCTCGCATCCGCTGCAACGGCACGCCGTTGCCGATCGTGACGTGCGGCGCAGTGACGTCGATGCCGAGCTTCACCCGCAGCGGCCGCCCGAGCTTCAGCTTCGCCTCCAGGCCGCCCTCGGGGAGGACGTCGACGGCGTTCCGTGTCAGGTCGGCGACGCTCAAGCCGG
>DASZLW010000296.1:0-3669 GCA_035552175.1 Gaiellaceae bacterium
CACGCTTCTGTCCGAGCACCTCGCGGGACTCCTTCTTGACGACCGTCCCGGCACCGTGGTGCGGATACACCACCTTGTCGCCGACCTTGTACAACGCCGACCTCCCCTTTCGATGCGCGTTTCGCCAAAAGAGCCGGCGCATGAAGGGCGCCGGCCCGATGACCCATAGGGTACCAGAAATGGCTGGAAAAGGCACATTTCCAGGCTTTCCAGCCTTTTCTGGGCCAACTCAGAGCTGGAGGTAGCGGTCCACGAGGTTGTGCTCCTGGAGCCGCCGGAGCCCGGCCCTGATCTCTCGCGCCCGCACGGCGCCGACTCCCTCCACACCCTCCAGATCGCGCTGGGAGGCCCGCACGACGGTGTCCAGCGAGCCGAAGTCGCCGACGATCCGGTGGATGACGGGGACGGGCAGGCGCTGGATGTGCGAGAGCACGCGGTAGCCCCGCGGGGAGACGCTGAAGTCGAGCGGATTGACCGCCCGGTCGTAGCCGAGGAGGCCGACGAGCCGGTCGAACTCGATCAGCTCGCGATACGACAAGGCCCGCAGCCGCTCGAGAGCCTGTGTCGCCTCCGATTCGGAGTCGCCCGAGGTGTAGTCGCGCACGATGGCGTCGCGCTCCCCCGGGACGTCGCCGACGAGCTCGTCGAGCTGTAGGCGGATCAGCTGGCCCTCCGCACCGAGCTCGACGCAGTCCCGGCTGATGCGGTCGGCGATGCGCGCGGTCATCTCCGCGCGCTGGAGGACGACGAGCACGTCGTCGAGCACGACCGCGTTCTGGAACTCGAGCGCCGTGAGGCGGGTCAGCACCTGCTCCAGCCGCACCTTGTACGTCTCCAGCGTGCCGAGCGCTTGGTTGGTCTTCGCGAGGACGTCCGCGACCGGGTCGAGCTGATACCGCGCCGGGCCGACGAAGATCGTCACCGTCTCCCGCTGCTGCGACACCGAGATGACGAGCGCTCCCGTCTGTTTCGCGACGCGCTCGGCGGTGCGGTGCCGCGTCCCGGTCTCCTCCGACGGGATGGTCGGGTCGGGCATGAGCTGCACGTTCGCCCAGGCGAGCCGCTTCAGCGCGGTGTCGACGATGATCGCGCCGTCCATCTTCGCCAGCTCGTACAGCAGCTGGGGCCGGAAGGGCGCATCGAGGCGGATGCCGCCCGAATACAGGAACGCGAGCTCGTTCGGGTCGCCGATGACGATGAGGGCGCCCTCGTGGGAGCGGATGACGTCGTCGACCGCCTGCCGGAACGGCGTCCCCGGCGCGATCTTCTCGATGGCGGCGAGGAGCGCCTCGTCGCGGCGCGGATCGACCTCCGAGGGCGTGCGCGTGAACCCGAGCTCGCCCAACCGCTCGGCCCTACGCTCGCTCGTCTCCTTCGCCGGCTCCGTGGTCATCGAGTCCCGCCCGGATCGCCTCTCGCAGCGTCTCTGCCTGCGCCACCTGGAGTGTGCCATGAGCGGGCGTGCCCGCCGGGGCGACCACGAGCCGGAGCCCGAGCTTCGCGCACTCGTCGAGCCTCCGTTCGGCCTGGGTAGCCGGGCGGAGGCGGCCGGTGAGGCCGATCTCGCCGAACGTCGCTGTCGCGGCCCGTACGGGCGTGCGCTTGGCGGCGGAGGCGATGGCGAGCGCGACGGCGAGGTCGGCGCCGGGCTCGTCGACGCGGACGCCGCCGGCGACGTTGACGAAGACGTCCGCTTGCCCGAGCCCGACGCCGGCGTGGCGCGCGAGCACGGCGACGATCATTGCGAGCCGCTTCGGGTCGATGCCGGTCGCCACGCGGCGCGGCATGGCCAGCTCGCTCTGCGAGACGAGGGCTTGGATCTCGAGCAGGATCGGCCGCGTGCCCTCGAGGACGCAGGCGACCGCGGCCCCGGGCTCGCCCTCGACCGTATGGCCGAAGAGCGCCGAGGCGTCGGGCACGCCGACGAGCCCGGCGCCCGTCATCTCGAAGACGCCGAGCTCGTTCGTGGAGCCGAAGCGGTTCTTCGTCGCGCGCAGGATGCGGTGGGCGTGGTAGCGGTCGCCCTCGAACTGGAGCACGCAGTCGACGAGGTGCTCGAGCACGCGCGGGCCTGCAACGGAGCCGTCCTTCGTCACGTGACCGACGAGGATCGTGGCGACGCCGGCCTCCTTCGCGACGCGCAGGAGCCGCCCGGCTGCCTCGCGCACCTGCCCGACCGATCCGGGCGCAGACCCGAGCTCGGGCGCGTACAGGGTCTGGATCGAGTCGATGACGCACACGTCGGGCCGCTCGGCCTGCAGCGTCTCGCAGACGACGTCGAGCTCGGTCTCGGCGAGGACTTCGACGTTCGCCGCTCCGCCCAGCCGTTCCGCCCGGAGCTTCACCTGGGCGATCGACTCCTCGCCGGTGATGAGCAGCGTCCGATGGGTGGCGCTCATGGCCTGGAGCGCCGTGAGCAGCAGCGTCGACTTGCCGACGCCGGGCTCGCCGCCGACGAGGACGAGCGACGCGGGCACGAGGCCGCCGCCGAGGACGCGGTCGAGCTCGTCCACGCCGGTCGAGATCCGCTCCGCCTCTTCCGCGGACACGTCGACGAGCCTGAGCAGCGGTTTCGGCGGCGCCTTCGCGCCTGTGACCTGGCCTACGACCTCCTCGACGAGCGTCCCGAACGCCGAGCAGCCGGGGCACTTCCCGAACCAGCGCCCGGAGGCATAGCCGCACTCCGTGCACGCGTATTGAATCGCGGGCTTCGCCAAGCCTACGGCTCCTGGTTACGTGCGAAGGGAAGGCGGCCGAGCAATACCATCGTCTCTTCCAAGCCTATTTCTGCAGGCGGACGGGTTCGTCACGACTTTCCGCCAACGAAAAAGCGGCCCCCGCCGCAGGGAGCCGCTTTCGTAACCGAGGAGATCCGAGCCCCCGCCGCATCGGGGCCCCGTTCCTGTGACAGGACTATCCGGCGGCGGTGCCGCTTGATTCTTCCCCCTATGGGTGGTTCAGCGGCCTGCTTCACCCGGCCGCGGCCGGTGAGGATGGCTATTCCTCGGTGTCTTCGGCTTCGCCGGACGGCTCTTCCGGCGGAACGGTGACCTTCTCCGGGGTCACCTCGCCGGGGATGAAGGTGATGTCCACCTCGTCCCCGTCCGCGCCCTCCGCGCCGGCCTTGCGGCCGACGAGGACGGTCGAGCCCTCCTCGAGCTGGCGTCCGAGCACGTAGTCGGCGAGCGGGTCCTCGATGAAGCGCTGGATCGCACGGCGCAGCGGCCGAGCACCCATCGCCGGGTCATAGCCCTTCTCGACGAGCAGGTCCTTTGCCTCTTCCGTCAGCTCGACGGTGACGCCGCGCGCGGCCATCTGCTCGCGTAGGTGCTTGAGCCCGCGCAGGTCGATGATCGACTTGATCTCTTCCTTGGCCAGCTTGTGGAAGACGATGATCTCGTCGATGCGGTTGAGCAGCTCGGGGCGGAAGACCTTCTTCAGCTCGCCCATGACGCGCGACTTCATCTCGTCGTAGGAGAGACCGGTCTCGTCGCCGATCGAGAAGCCAAACGACTGGTTCTTCGAGATCGATGCGGCGCCGATGTTCGACGTCATGATCACGATCGTGTTCCGGAAGTCGACGCGGCGCCCCTGGGCGTCGGTCAGCTTCCCCTCCTCCAGGATCTGGAGCAGGATGTTGAACACGTCCGGGTGCGCCTTCTCGATCTC
>DASZLW010000297.1:0-5074 GCA_035552175.1 Gaiellaceae bacterium
CCGATCAGGGCCACCTTCACCGTCCCCGCCCGGACGAGCGCGATCTGTCCCGGAAGGCCGTCGTAGGCGATGCCCGCGGACTCGAGCGCGTGGATCGTCTCCTGGTGCGCGCTTTCCCCGTAGTCGAGAGCATGGTTGTTCGCGAGGTTCAGCACCGTGAACCCGGTGCGGCGCAACTCGATCGCCGATGACGGATCGGCCCGGAAGGTGAAGCAGCCGTTGCTCCCGTACGGTGAGCACTTCGGGGTGCCTCCGGACGCGAGCGTCCCCTCCTGGTTCCCGAAGACGAGGTCGGCGTGCAGGAATCGCTCGATCCCGGCGAAGGTCGACGCGGTGGCGCCCTCGCCGGAGAGCGCGATGTCGCCGCCCGCGACGAGCGTGAACGTCCGGTCGTCCGCCGCCCTCGCGGCCCTTTGCTTCGGCTTCGGCCTCGGCTTCGGCTTCGGCTTCGGGTGAGCCTTTGGCGGGAGCTTGATCGGATCGGCCTTCGCCGGGCCGCCTCCGCACCCCGGGCCCGCGATGACGGCTGCCGCTGCGAGCAGCGCTGCGACGACGGATCGGCGGCGTGTCGTCATCGCAGCGAACGTAGCAGCGGCCCGGGCGCGCGCACGAGGTCTGCCCGGAGGATCGGGCCCGATCTCGAGAACCAACTCATGCCTGGGGGCCGGATAGTTTCTGCCAGACCGCTCGTCGCGAGCGCTCTGTAGGTGCCGGAGGTGCCAGGTTGTCGGTTCGCGCCGGGGTCATCTCGGTCATCGCTCTTGCCGTCCTCGTCTTGCCCGGGCTGAACGTCTCGGGGACGGACGCCGGCCTGGGAACCCCGCGTGCGCGTGCTGCGGTCTCGCAAACGCTGAACGCCGGGTTCGACGCCGACGGGAACATCTACTTGGCCTTCGCGGACGGCACCCGGATCGGGACGCCCAACCCGCCCGGAACGGTCGTCCCCGCGGGTACGTACACGATCAACCTGAACAACAACAGCCTCGACGACCTCGGGAACCCCCATTCGTTCCACCTCTTCGGCCCCGGAGTCAACCTCGCGGCGGGCGGGACGGTGCAGGCGACGTGGACGGCGACATTCCAGGTCGCCTCGAGCTACACCTACCAGGACGATCTCAACCCGACGACGATCCACGACGTCTTCGGGACCCCGGGCTCGGGGGCGACGAGCACGACGATTCCGGTCACGACTACGCCCGTCACGACGACGCCGGGGACGAAGACGACGCCGGCGCCCACCTCCAACAGCCCGCTCGCGTCCAAGGTCCCCGTTCGCGGGACTCTCCTCGCCGGCGTCACCGCCGCCGGGAAGCTCACGCTGTCGAAGGGCGGCAAGGCCGTCACGAGCATCGTCTCCGGTCGTTACACGATCAAGGTCACAGACAGCTCGCGAACGAGCGGCTTCACGCTCCAGGAGACGAAGAAAGCGGCCCAGGGCCTGACCGGCGAGGCGTTCAGGGGGAAGAAGTCGAAGACGCTCGTGCTCTCGGCCGGGCAGTGGTTCTTCTACAACACGTTCGTCGGGAAGAAGTCGTACTTCATCGTCACGAACTGAGCTGAGCCCGGGATCGGCTGAGCTGGGCTCGAACCTCGGCGAGCCGCTCGACCGCCGATTCGAGCTCATCCGGAGGAGCCGACCCGAACGAGAGCCGGAGGCCGTTCGCCGTCGAGGCGAACGCCGTTCCCGCCGCCGCGAGCCCCGTCGCGGCACCCTCGACGAACGGCCTCGAGTCGGTTCCCGGAGGAAGCTCGAGCCAGGCGCAGACACCCCCTTCCGGGCGCGTGAGCGACCCGTCCGGAAAATGCACCGCCACCGAGTCGAGGAGCGCGTCGCGACGCAGCCTCAGCCCCTCCCTGAGACGTTCCAGGTGCGCCTCGAGGCTCCCGCGCCGGAGGAACTCGAACACGGTCGCCTGCCCGAGCAGCGCGGGCGTGATGTACGTGTCGGTCGCACGGTCGACGAACCGCGGGGCGAGCGCGTCGGGCAGGACGAGCCAGCCGACGCGAAGGCCGGGCGCGATCGTGGCCGAGAACGACGACGCGTAGACGGACGCGCCGCGCGTGCAGTCGAAGAGGGTCGGCAGCCGCTCGCCCTCGAACCGGGTCAGCCCGTAGGAGTCGTCCTCGACGAGCTCGAGGTGCTCGGCCTGAAGCAGGTTCTGGGCGCGGACGAGCTCGGTGAGCGTGATCCGGCGGGGACCGGTCATCGTCGTTCCGCTCGGGTTGTGGAAGGTCGGGATCGTGTACACGAATGCCGGCCGCCGGTACTCGGTCAGCATCTGCTTGAGCTCGTCGGTCTGCATGCCTTCGGGGCCGACCTGCACGCTGAGGAGCATCGCCCCCGCGTCGAGCAGCACCTTCTCGGCACGGTCGTTGATCGGGTACTCGGCCACGACCGGGCGCGACCCCGCGAGCTGCCGCGCGAGAAGCCCGAGCCCCTGGAGGGAGCCGTTCGTCAGCACGACCCGACGCGGGTGGACGCGAAACCACTCTGCGATCAGCTCGCGAAGCGGCGTGTACCCCGCGCCGGAGCCGTACGACAGGATCCGCTTGCCGTCGGCCGCGAGGGCGGTCGCCGCGCAGTCGGCGAGCTCCTCGAGCGGCAGGAGCGCCGGATCGAGGCCCTCGCCCCGGAACGCGCTGCCCTCCATCCCTTCGAGTCTAGAAGAAGGCGGATCGGGCCCGTCGCCGGGCCCGATCCGCTCATACCACCTGGACGAGGTGAGCTGGGGCTACGCGAGCCGGGCTACGCGACCCCAGCGGCCTTCAGAGTGGCCCGGACGCGTCCCGTCGTCATCGGCGCCTCGTAGAGGCGGATGCCTGTTGCGTCGAAGAACGCATTCCCGATCGCGGCCGCCACGGATGCCTGCGGCGGCTCGCCGGAGCCGGTCGGCTGGAGATCGGCGCGCTGAACCACCTGGTAGTGCACGTTCGGATGCTCC
Organism: Gaiellaceae bacterium; assembly: GCA_035552175.1. Taxonomy (GTDB): domain Bacteria; phylum Actinomycetota; class Thermoleophilia; order Gaiellales; family Gaiellaceae; genus PALSA-600. The sequence goes on from DASZLW010000297.1 coordinate 2,943, forward strand.
GCGAAGCGAAGGAGCTGGTACGAGGCCCAGTCGAGGCTCGTCACGTTCGTCTTGTTGAACGAGATCTGCTCGAAGAGAGCGCGGCTCGTGCCCATGATCAGGTTGCCGGAGATCTGGTTCTCGATCATCGACGGCGCGACCGACAGACCGGCGACCTGGGCGCCGTAGAGGTCGTTGACGATGATCTTCCCCGTCTTCTTGTTGACCGTGATGTGAGCGACCGTCCCGGCCTGCGAGCTCGCGAAACCGCCGATCGCGATCCCGCGGCCCGTGACGATGTTCCCGGTCTGCTTGACCGAGTTCGCCACCCGGGGCTGCCAGTTGGCGAGCGTGGCCGCGCCCGTGAGCGCGTCACGCCACTGGTTGAACCCGTCGTTCACCTGCAGCTTCGTGATGTTCTGCAGCCGGAACTGATACGGGTCCATGTTCGCCGCGTAGGCGAGCTGGTCGATCATCTGCTCCCCGGCGAAGGTTCCCTGAGGCGCGTTCGGCGCCCGGAGGGTCGACGTCTTGAAGTAGTTGTTCAGGGTCGGCAGCGTCTTCAGGTTGTACCGCCGGTTCGTCCCGTTGACGTTGTACTGCGTCCCCGTGTTGCTCGTGTCGGACGCACCGCCCGTCGAGCTCGGGGCGGCGAGCGGGAAGCCGATCAGCGACTCCGAGGGAGTCACCGAGTAGGCCGCCATCGCATACCCCGTCCAGTCGAGCGCGACGATGTTGCCGTTCGCGTCGATCCCGCCGCGGCCGTCGAACATCATGGCCTGGCCGTAGTTGTCCCAGCCGTGCTCGTCCCAGCGCATGTACTGGACGCGCACCGGCTTGCCGACCGTCTTCGACATGATCGCCGCGGCCTCGCCGGTGTCGACGTGGATCGCGCCGCCGCCGAACGAGCTCGAGCCCTCGTAGTAGACGATCCGGACCTGGTTGATCGGGTACCCGAGCAGGGTCGAGATCTTCGGCCGGGTCGTCCCGTACCCGTCCTTGACGTGGGTGTAGATGATCGCCGACTGGAGCGTCGGGTTCACGTCCGCGACGGCGACGTTCGGGCCGATCGGACCGTGCATCTGGTAGTGGTGCTTGTAGGTGGCGGTGACCGTCTTCGCCGCTCCGGCGATGGCCGCGTCGACGTTCCCGGTGTTCACCGAGTACTTCGCTGCGATCTGGCCGGAGGCGTCCTGAGCCCTCATCCCCTGCCAGAAGTTGCCGACCGGCGAGATCGTCGGGAACGTCTGCCAGGCGACCTTGAGCTGGGCTGCCGCCTGGATCGCGTCGTATTCCTTCGGCGCGACGACTCCGAGGAAGTTGTTGACGTGGACGAGCTGGACACCCGGGATGTGGGCGATCGAGCTCGTGTCGATCGTGAGCGGCACAGGCGTCGAGCCGGCACCGTAGGCACCCTGGCCGCGCGGCCGCACGATGCGGCCGTGGAGCATGCCGGGAACGCGGACGTTCGCCGCGTACACCTTCGTCCCGATGACGATCGAGGGGATGTCGTAGCGGGCCGGACGGGCGATCCCGACCGTGGTGTACTGCGCCACGGGCTTCGCGGGAGCCTGCCCCGCGGTGAGCGTCGTGCCGGTGTACTCGACGTTGAAGAGCTTGTCGCCGATCAGTTGGCCGTAGGTGACGGTCTTTCCGCCGCCCGAGACGACGCCCTTGCTCACCGACAGGCTCGCGACGGGCACGCCGAGGTTCGTCGAGGCGAGACCGAGCAGTGCCTGGTACGCGCTTGCGGCAGCCTTGCGGACGAGCGGGCCTCCGGTCGTGATCGAGGAGCTTCCGCCCGTGTTGCCCGTGTTCGGTGACGGATTCGCGCCGCCCGTGTCGAACGGGATATGGACGAGCTGCGACGGATCCATGTTCAGCTCTTCAGCGGCGACCAGCATCAGGCCGACCGTCGCGCCTTGCCCGAGCTCGATCCGGCCCGACTTCAGCGAGGCCGTGTTGTCGGCATGGATCGCGAGGAACGAGTCGACCGCGTTCGGGTCGCCCGGACCGGGGCTCGCCCAGGGGTTGACCGCCCCTTCTGCCTTGCCCGCCGCCACTCCGGCGGTCGCGAGGCTGAGGCCGACGAGCATCATCCCGCCGCCCTTGACGAACGACGTGCGGCTGAACTCGCGCTCGGTCAGCCCGTC
>DASZLW010000298.1:0-6192 GCA_035552175.1 Gaiellaceae bacterium
CATCTCCGGGAAAAACCGCTTGTGGATCAGCTTCCCGAGGACCTCGACGGGCGTTCCCTGCGTTCCGACGACCGAGCCGCCGATGATCCGCTCGACGACGACGAAATGGCGCGAGCGCCAGACGACGACGCGCTCGTCCCACTCGATCAGGCATTCGGCGAGCTGGTACAGCGACTCGTGGTCGCGGCCGTTGATGTAGAGGTCGACGAGCGAGAGCCCCGTGCCTGCGAGCGCGTGGTCGAACGCCGCGCCCAGAGGCGGCGTCACGCGCTGGACTGCGCGGAAGCCCGGCGAATCGAACCCGCTTCCGTGCCCGAGCACCTTGCGCACCTCCTGGTATTCCCACGGCGAGATGTGCTCCAGCATGTCGAGCGCCTGCACGACGAGCTTCAGGCAGTCGATCCCGCGGCGAAGGAGCCTGTTCGCGCCCGTGATGTCGCCGGAGCCGATCAACTCCGCCGCCTGCTCGCCCTCGGTCGTCGCGAGCTTCAACCAGAGCTCGGAGGCCTGGTGAACCGTCTGGAACAGGAGCTCGTCGCGGTGCACCCATTCGGCCTCTGTCTTCTGCAGCGCGAGGAGCTCGCCGGTGCGGAGGTATCGCTCGTAGTCGGAGCCGCCCTCGCCGTCGAGTACCGGCTCGCTGAGCTTCGGCTCGGTCATCGCGTCTCGGTTCCGGCGAAGACCTTCATCGGCAGGTTCTCCGCGAGCGGGACGCCGCCCTCGGCGGTCACGAGCCAGGTGTCCTGCATGTAGAGGCAGGCTTGGCCGTCCTGCGAGATCGCGTGGGGGTGCATCGAGAACACCATCCCTGCACGGAGCTCGGTCTCGTCGCCCTCGCCGAGCTTCGGGAACTCGATCATCGTCATCCCGATCGAGTGGCCGGTGACGTGGCCGAGCTGAAAGCCGCGGTCGAGAAACCCCTTCGCGACGGCGCGATGGACGTCGTGGGCCGTGGCTCCGTCCTTCAATGCGGTGCGGGCGGCGGCGTAGTACTCGTCGTAGGCCTCCATCATCTGCGCCGTCTCCGCACTCGGGCTGCCGGGGCAGATCGCGCGTGAGATCTCGACCCAGTGACCGCCCGGGCCCGCGATCTCGAGGCTCGGCAAAACCATGTCCGTTTCCTTGAAACGGCGCGCGCCGGCGATCCTGAACTCGGGAAGCGCCGCGCCGTTCTCGCCGGTCAGCACCATGTCCATCGTCTGCCGGCCGCAGCCCTCGGCGACGAAGTAGCGCTCGCACGCGGCGAGCACCTCCTGCTCGGTGCGGCCGGGTGAGAACTCCTCGAGGAAGATCCAAAAGCCCTCGGTGTTGATCCTCACGCTGTCCCGGACCGAGTCGAGCTCGTACTCCGACTTGACGGCGCGCGCGTGGTCGAAGGCGGTGTCCCAGTTGGTGAGCTCGACGGCAGGCTCGAGTGCCGCGTAGTCGCGCACCGTCATCGCGTAGTCGAGGCCGTAGACCCCGACGCGCTTGCCCTTGAGCCTGTCCGCGAGCCAGGCGCCCGGGAGGTCGACGAAGACCTGCTCGTCGATCCACGTCGTCGCGTGCTCGCCGACGTAGCGCGCCTCGCGTGGGAAGACGATCGACGGGTCTCCTTCCAGAGGAAGCAGGACATAGGCGTAGCGGTGGACGATCACGAAGCCCGACATGTAGGCCACGGCGCCCTCGAAGCCGCTGTACTCGGAGCCGGCGACGACGACCGCGTCGAGCCCGTCGCGAGCCATCGCCTCACGGATCAGGCGGTAGCGCCGGTCGACGTCCTCCTTCGGAACTGTTGCCTGCGGTGTTGCCTGCTCGGTCAGCGTGCCCATGATGCCTCCACTCCCTTGATGAGCGCTCGGATCGTCTCGTGCCCGGGGGTCGGGACACCGTAGCGGCGGCCGAAGTCCGCGATGCCGCCGTTCAGGTAATCCACCTCGGTCTGGCGTCGTGCTTCGACGTCCTGGAGCATCGAGGCCTTGTGACCGTAGGCGACCTCGGGGCGCGCGGCGTAGTCGATCAGCTCCTCGGGATCCGAGTCGAGCTCGATTCCCTGCGCGGTAGCGACTGCCTTGCCTTCGTCCACGAGCGTCGTCGCGAGTGAGCGGAGTGGGGGCTGTTCGCAGACAGCGCCGTGGGTGAGGCCGGTGAGGGCTCCGAGCGGGTTCGTTGCCGCGTTGAAGATGACCTTGCGCCATTGCGGGCCGCGCGCGTCGGCGACCGCGTCGGTCGGCATCCCGGCGCGGGTGCAGGCCTCGGCGAGGCGCTCGATCTCGGCGGGGGGCGCGGACCTGGGCTCGAACGGGCCGAGCGTCGTCGCCCCTTTGACGTCCCACTGGACGACACCGGGGGCGGTGACCTTGCCGGCGGGAAACGTCGTCCCGCGGATCACGCGCTCGACATGGCGCGCGAGCACCTCCTCGTTCCCGATCCCGTTCTGCACGGTGGCGACGGCCCCGTTGCCGAAGGCGTGGGCGGTCGCGGCGATCGCGGCCTCGGTGTGCATCGCCTTGGTCGCGACGATCCCGAAGTCGCACGGCGGGATCGCGGCCGCGTCGGTGGTCGCGGTGACCTTGCCGACGACATCGCCGGCGCCGGTAAGGCGGAGCCCGTTGGCGTTGATCGCGTCGACGTGTTCGTGAGCGAGATCGAAGGCCCAGACCTCGACGTCGCCGAGGGTTCCGAGATTCGCCGCGAAGAGCGAGCCGACCGCGCCGCAGCCGACGATGCAGACCCTCAACGCCGGCCACCGTGACGCTTCCGTGACGGTGACTGTCCCCGGGCATGTCCGAAGCAGACCGCCGTTTTTGCAGGGATTTTGATCCCAAACCGCTCGTCGAGACCGCCGTTGTTGCACTTCTGTGACGGTGACTGTCCCCGGGCATGGCCCCTGAGGGAACGTGTCACTCCCACGAGGCCTCCTTTGCCTTCACGAGCCGGTAGATCGTCTCGTGGAGGGGCACCGGGACTCCAGCACGCGACGCCGCCCGGATCACGGAGCCGTTGATCAGCTCGACCTCCGTCGGGCGGTGGGCTTCGACGTCCTCGAGCATCGAGGGGTAGTGCCGGGACCCGCGTTCCGTCGCATGCACGTTCATCTCCCAGGGGTCCTCTGCAAGGCCGATCCCGGACGCAACCGCGACGGCCTTGCCCTCGTCCATCAGGCCGCGCACGAGATGGCCGAGGTCGCCCGGCTCTGCGACCTGCGCGAATCGGGGCTCGTGAGGGAGGCCGGTCAGCGCCGCGACGCCGTTCACCGTCGCGTTGAAGATCAGCTTCGACCACTGCATCGGGCGCAGGTCGTCATACCCCTCGGCCTTCAGTCCCGACGAGCGGATCAACTCCGCGACCTCGCGCGCGTCGTCCCCGGTCGTGTCGCGGCTCGGGCCGATCCATGTCGCCGTGTCGAGGATGTACTCAACCTCGGTGTCGGAGTGGCGTGTCCCGCTCATGAACGTGACCGCCGAGAGGAGCGGCCAGTCTCCGTGGCGGCCGATGAGCTCGTCCGCGCCGAGCCCGTTCTGCAACGTCATCACCATCGCGCCGGGGAAATGGCCTTCGAGCCGGGCCCCGACCGCGTCGACGTCCGTGCCCTTGCAGCAGACGAGCACGAGGTCGGGCGCGGGGAGCGAGGCCGCGTCGGTCGCCGCGGTGATCGCACCGTGGAGGTCGGCGCGGCCCGTCACGGTGAGGCCGTGCTCGGTGAGCGCGCGCGCATGCTCCTCGCGACGCGCGAGGACTGACACGTCGGCGACCTGCGCGAGATGGCCGGCAAGCAGGCTCCCGATCACGCCTGATCCCGCGATGCAGACGCGCGAGATCAAGCCGGCTGCCGGGCGAGCTCGATGAACTCCTCGTCGCTGACGAGCCCGTGCTTCGCCATCCCGAGCTCCTTCACCGCGGCAAGCAGGTCTGCGCGGCGATCCTCGGGAACGTCGAGCCCGAGCTCGTCCGACTTGATCCGGATCGAGTCGATCCCGCTTTTCTTCCCGAGCACGAGCGACCGTTCGGTCGCGACCAGCTCGGACGAGTACGGCTCGATCGACGGCGGATCGTGGAACTGGCTCGCGACCGCGCCGCTCTCGCGCCGGTAGAGGGTCTCGCCGGTGACCGGCTTCCAGGGCTCGAGCTCGTAGCCCGAGAGCTCGCGGACCCGTTCGGAGACGCGGCGGATGAGGTCGAGCCGGAGGTTCGATTCGACGCCGTAGAGCGCCCGGAGTGTCAGCGCGACCTCGCCGAGGTTCGCGTTGCCGGCCCGTTCGCCCATGCCGTTGATCGTTCCCTGCACGTACGCGGCGCCTGCCCGCACGGCCGCGACCGCGCTCGCGGTGGCGACGCCGAAGTCGTTGTGACCGTGGAAGTGGACGGGGACGCCGGGGCCGACAAGCTCGACCGTGCTTCCGACGAGCGCGGCAACGGCTTCCGGAGAGGCGATTCCGAGCGTGTCGACGACGACGACCTCGCGTGCGCCCGCCTCGACGGCCTCGGAGTAGACCCGGCGGTAGAAATCGGGCTCGGCACGCGTCGAGTCGACGCCGAAGAAGGCAGCGTGGATCCCGTGCGCCGCGGCGAAGCGCATCGCATCCGTGATCCGGCCGAGCATCTTCTCGCGGGAGACCCCGAGCGCCTCGAGCTTGAGATCGGAGATGGGGGACTCGATCACGGAGAACCGCACCTCGAGCTCGGTGAGCGCCTCGAGGTCGGCAGGCATCGCGCGGGAGAAGCCCCAGACCTCGGCGCGGAGGCCGGCGGCGGAGATCCGCTTCACGGCTTCCCAGTCGTCGGCAGAGACACGCGGGAACCCGGCCTCGATCCGATCGACCCCGAGCTCGTCGAGGAGGCGTGCGATCTCGAGCTTCTGGTCGGCGTCGAGCACGACCCCGACGGTCTGCTCGCCGTCGCGGAGCGTCGTGTCGTAGAGCCCGACACGGCCGCCAAGCTCGTACGGGTCGTTGAGCGTGCCCGTCCAGATCAACTCGTTCACGAGCCCCAACCTGCCTCTCGGAAACGCGCCTGATCGAGCGGTGTCCGATCGGGCCATGTCCCCAAACGAACCCCCACCCTGGGTGGGGCCGCAGACCCTCCGCCCTCACGATCCATTCTACCGGCCAAAACGTCACGCGGCTGTGCCAGATTGCTTAAATCTGCCTGCAAATCGGCTCTTTCGGACAGGTGCAGGCTCGCAGTTTGCGCCATTTTCCGATCCCTCCTCACGCGGTCACCACACCGTCCGGAAACGGCGAGAGCTTTTCCGCTCCGCCCGGCCCGATCAGGAAATTGTCTTCGATGCGCAGTCCGCCGCCGCCCTCCCAGTAGCAGCCCGGCTCGATCGCGAGCACCATCCCCTCCGCGACCTCGCCGCCGCCGGCCTGATGCGCATACGGCGGCTCGTGGGCCCGCGCCCCGACGCCGTGGCAGATGGGATGCGACGGCTGCCCCGGGTAACCCAGCGCCGAGATCCCCTCGCGAACCAACCGGTCGAGGTCGGCGAGGCTCGCGCCCGGCCGGCAGTGCTCGACGGCCCGTCCGTACACCTCGAGCAGGCCGGCCTCGAGCTCGCGGTAGTCGGCACGCAGCTCACCGGCACAGAGGAGCTTCGTGTGGTCGCACCAGTACCCGTCGGCGCAGACCCAGATCTCGAAGAGCGTCGGCTCGTCGGCCGACACCGGCCGGTCACCCGTCGCGGTGAACGTGCGGATCCCGGCCCCGGACCAGACGAGCGAGAACCCGAGCGCGAGCTCGACCTGGCCGCGCCATCCGGTTCCCTCGCCGTGGACGAAGCTCTGCCAGATCGCGGCTGCCTCGCTCTCCTTCATCCCCGGCTCGAGCTCCCAGCGCACGCGCTCCATCGCGGCCGCACAGATCTCGTTTGCCAGGCGCATCCGCTCGATCTCCTGCGGCGTCTTGATCGCGCGCGCGGCGGCGAGAACCGGCGTCGCGTCGGCAGCCGCCGGCCACGCGTCGAACCAGCCGCGGGTGAACGTCGTCGGCTCCCCGACCATCCGGTCCGATGCCTGCGTCCCGAGCGACAGCTCGAGGCCAACGTGGGCATACGGGGCAACCGCCTCGAGCGCGAGCTCGAGCGTCCGTGCCGTTGCCGGGCGCGGATCGGACTCGTCGTAGCCGCGCACCGGCCGGACCTCACCGGGCCACGCCGCGGCAGCGGCATCCTCGAGCGAGGCCTCGAGGCAGATCAGCACCGGATCGCCGTCG
>DASZLW010000299.1:0-2903 GCA_035552175.1 Gaiellaceae bacterium
GACCATGGGCGATCGCGAAGGCGAGCCCGGCGATTCCGGCGGCAACGCCCGCACGCGGCGGGGCGAGGACCGCGACTGCGGCCGCGGCGACCGAGCCGGCGATCGCGATCGAGACCTCGCCGAGACCGAGCTGGAGCGGCGGGCGGAGCACGGCGAGCACGAGCCCGATCACCGTGAGGGCAGCGGTGAGGAACCCGAGCGAGGCGTGGCGATGCTTCGCCGTCACGAGCAGTGCAACAGCGCCGGCGAGAAGCAGGAGGCCTAGCTCCGGGCGGGCGAACAGCGCAAACCCGGCGAGCGCGCCGCCGACCCGATGCCTTCCCGTCAGGATCGCGAGCACAGCGCCGAGCATCAGCGCCTGTCCGAGCTGGTCGGGCGAGGAGAACGCCGCCCAGTACCTCTCGGTCGGATCGAGCAGCACGACCAGGCCTGCGAAGGCGCCGAGCGCCTTCGACGATGTCAGCCGGGCTGCGACGAGCCCGCAGAGTGCGATCGCGGCTCCGCCGGCGCCGACCGTCACGAGGCGCGCGGCAGTCGCCCAGCTCGCACCGAGGTGCACGAGCGCGACGGCCGCCGGGAAGAGCGGCTTGAGAGCAGCGTCGGCATTCGGAACGAAGAGCTCGCCGCCCCGTCCGAGCTGGACGACCGGGCGGAGGTGCTCGGAGATCCCTCGGGCCATCAGGAGGTACTGGTAGCCGTCGGGGTAGAGAAGAGCTCCGCGCGCCTCGATCCCCTTCAGCGCGAGCGCCGTCGCGAGCAGGCCGAGCGGGAGCCACGCTCGACGGAGCAGATCGACGAGGCTGGCGCCGCCGAGCCTCCTCCGGTGGGCTTCCGGGCCGGCGAGCGCCGGGAGCCGTCGGCTACCCGGCTCTGCCTCGACGGCCGTCACGACGACCTCGGGCCGTCTGTTGCCGAGAGAAGCAGCTCGGCGTAGCTCTCGAACGACCGGGTCGTCCGGGTTCTCTCGGCGCCCCGCGTCAGCATCTCCCGCTCGCGCGCGAGGCGTTCGATCGCCCGGGCCAGAGCCGAGGGGTCGTCGGGCTCGGACAGCAGGCCGTCGACGCCGTGCTCGATCGCCGCCGGAAGGCCGCCGACGGCAGTTGCGATCACCGGCCGCCCGTAGCCGAATGCGAGGGCGGCGACGCCCGACTGCGTCGCGCTCCGGTAGGGGAGAAGCGCGGCGTCGCAGGCGCCGAAGAGGATGGACGTCTCCTCGTTCGAGACGTAGCCGTCGCGAAACTCGACGCGACGATCGACTCCGAGCTCGACGGCGAGGCGCTCGAGCTCGGCACGCGCCTTCCAGAACCTGCCGGCGACGACGAGCCGGACGTCGAGGATCGGGTCGACGCGCGCGAGCGCCTCGAGCGCGAGATCGACTCCCTTGTAGGGTCGGACCGCCCCGTAGAGCAGCAGGAGCAGGGTCGGGTTTCGCGACCGCGCGCGGAACTCGGCTACCTCGCCCGGCAGTGCTTCGGGGGCGAGGTCGCCCGTGGCGAAGAGAGGATGGAACGCCTCGACGATCTCGCCCGTCACGCCGAGTTGCCGGAGCTCGCCCCGCTGCGCGGGAGCGTGGGTGACGAGCGTGTCGGCGCGCCGCAGGACGCCGCGGGCGAGCCGGGTCGCGAACGGCGTGCGTTCGTGAGGGAGCACGTTGTGGCAGATCACGATCCGCCGGAACCGGTCGCGCGTCGCCCGGAGCATCCAGGCGTACGGGGGTGCCATCACCGGGTGGAGCCACGGAAGGACGACGGTGTCCGCGCCGAACCTCTCGGCCCGCGCGACGGCCTCCCTCCACGTCCGCGGGTCGTTCCAGTCGAGGATGAAGTCGGCCGGTTCGATGTGGGGCGGCCGCGAGTGGTCGTCGCGGACAGGGCCGCGGTAGAGAAGCGTAGGGTAGGGGCGCTTCCACGACAGGAACTCGACGTCGGCGACACCGCGCATCGCGGCGACCATCGCGCTGTTGAAATGGGCTGCGCCGACGGTGAGCGGGTAGGTCGGTGCGAGGACGCACAGCCTGCGCCGGGTCGCCTGCGCCGTGACTGATCTCACCGTGACGGCCATTCGATCAGCGGTCGTGAGTATTCAGCTCGAGCTTGCGAACCGAGTACACGGTCTCCTCGAGCAACCGGCGCGAGGTGTCGATCCCGGCGGCGAGCATCGCCGACACGAAGAAGCCGGTCGAGACGATCCAGAGCACGACGGACGCGAGGAACGCCGGGAGGTGCCGCCCCGCCCCGCCGCCCTGGTACCGGAGCAGGAAAATGCCGGTCATCGCGGCGGCCGCCGCAAGCGAGAAGAGCGTCAGCCACGCGAAGATCCGGGGGAGGCGCCGCCTCACGAGGCCCATCGCCGCCTGCGTTCCCGTGCGGCGGATGTACTTCGTCACCGAGTGGGTCATCCGCGACTCGCCGAAGACGCGCGCCTGGGCCCGCACGGGTACCTCGGCGACCGAGAGCCGCTGATGGGAGGCGTCGATGATCGTGTCGAGGGTGTAGGTGAACTCCGACAGGATGTTGAGGCGCAGGAGCGCCTCGCGCGAGAAGGCGCGGTATCCCGAGGTGGCGTCGCTCAGTGCGAGGCCGAGCGCGCGGCTCGCGACCCAGGAGCCGATCTGATTCCCGCGCCGGCGCACGGTGGTCATGTCCTCGGACGCGCTCGCAAGCGGGCGCACGCCGAGTGCGATATCCGCCTCGCCGTCGAGGATCGGCCGGATCAGGCGGGGGATGAAGCCCGGATCGTGCTGCCCGTCCGCATCGAGGTTCACGACGATCCCCGCGCCGCGGCGGAGCGCCTCGTGGGTTCCGGACTTGAACGCCGCCACGAGCCCTCGCGGCGGTGGGTGCACGCAGATGGCGTCGACGCCGGCCGCGACCGCACACTGGCGTGTGCGGTCGCGGGAACCG
>DASZLW010000300.1:0-4326 GCA_035552175.1 Gaiellaceae bacterium
ATCGCGGCCCTCCTCGACTCCCGCGTAGTGCCAGCCCGTGCGGTTTGCGCCGGCGACGAACTGGCCGTTCCGGAGAGTCTCGTCGGCGACGATCTCACCCTTGAAGCCGACCGGCCCGAGCGACCCCGGATCGGCGCCGAACGCGGCGCGGATCTCGTCCTCTGTCGACGGACGAACAACCGCGCCGAGAGCGGCAATCAGCTTCGCGAGCTCGAGCCGATCGTCGCCCCGGATCAGTGCCAGGACGACCGTGCCGTCCTCCTTCGTCACCGGCATCGCCTTGGACGTTGCGGCCAGATCGACGCCGAAGAAGTCGGCGAGCGCCTCGCAGCTGACGATTCCGGGTGTCGCGACCTCCCGGGGAGCGGGCAGGCTTTCGGGGAGCTCCGGCGCGCGCGGCCGGGCATGCGCGACCTCGAGATCGGCGGCGAAGTCACCGTTCGCGCAGGTGACGATGGTGTTCTCGCCTGACCCGGACGGCGCCAGGAAGTCGATGGACTCGCTTCCACCCATCATCCCCGACTCGGCCTGCACCGCGTAGTACTCGATCCCGGCGCGGTCGAAGACGCGGTGGTAGGCGGCCTCGTGCGCGCGGAAGCTCCGCTCGAGGCCCTCCTCGTCGCGGTCGAACGAGTACGAGTCCTTCATGATGAACTCGCGAACGCGGATCAGCCCGCTCCTCGGCCGCGGCTCGTCGCGGTTCTTCGTCTGGAAGTGGAACCACGATTGCGGGAGCTGCCTGTAGCTCTGGAGCTCGCGCGCATGAAAGGTGAACGACTCCTCGTGGGTCAGCGGCAAGACAAAACGGCGTCCCGCACGGTCGTTCACATGGAAGATCTCGGGGATCTTGTCGCGCCCGGTCGTCTCCCAGAGCTCGATCGGCGTCAGGACGGGCGCGAACCACTCCTGGGCGCCGATGGATTCCATCTCCTCGCGGACGATCTGCTCGACCTTCCGGTGGACGCGCCACCCGAGCGGCGTGTACGTCCACAGGCCCGCTCCGAGCTGGCGGATGTAGCCGGCGCGGACGAGCAGCTTGTGGCTGACCGCCTCCGCGTCGGCCGGGGCGTCGCGCAGGGTCGGGAGGTGGAGCTTCGAAGCCCGGACGATCAAGGTCAGGTCGTCCTGTCGCTATTCGAGCGGGATCGCCGAGGCTTCGGCCATCGCGAGGGCCGCCGGTTTGCCCATCTTGCGCCGCTCCGGGCGCTCCATACCGGCGGCGATCCAGCGGTCGATCTCGTTGAAGAGCTCGTCGACGAGAACTTCCGACTCGACTGTGCGCAGCCGCTTTCCGTGCGCGTAGATGAAGCCGACCTCGCGGCCGCCCGCGATGCCGAAATCCGCGTCCCCCGATTCGCCGGGGCCGTTGACCGCACAGCCGAGCACGGCGACCTCGAAGTGCTCCGTGTACCTCGTCAGGCGCCCCTCGACCTCCTCTGCGAGCGTCTGGACGCCGACGTTGTCGCGGCCGCAGCTCGGGCACGCGATCAGCAGGGGGCCCCGTTCGCGCAGGCCGAGCGCCTTCAGGATCTCCCAGCAGACCTTGACCTCCTCGACCGGGTCGGCGGTGAGGCTGACGCGGATCGTGTCGCCGATTCCGTCGGCGAGCAGGCTGCCGAGCCCGACCGCGCTCTTGATCGAGCCGGTGAACGGCGGTCCCGCCTCGGTGACTCCGAGGTGGAGCGGGTAGGGAACGCGGCCCGCGAGCATGCGGTAGGCGCGGATCATGGTGGGGACGTGGCTCGATTTCACGGAGATCTTGAAGTCGAAGTAGTCGAGCGACTCGAGCATCCGCACCTCTTCGAGCGCCGCCTCGACGAGCGCCTCGGCCTGATCCTCCTGTGCGAGGCGCTCGAGGTGCTTCGGCAGCGAGCCCGAGTTGGCGCCGATCCGCATCGCGATCCCCGCCTTCTTGGCTGCGGTGACGACCTCTGCGACCCGGTCCGGGCCGCCGATGTTGCCGGGATTGATCCTGACGGCATGGACGCCGGCTTCGATCGCCTTCAATGCGAGGCTCGCGTTGAAGTGGATGTCGGCGATGATCGGGACCGGCGAGAACCTGACGATCCGCGACAGCGCCTCGGCATCCTCGAGCTTCGGCACGGCCACGCGGACGATCTCGCATCCCGCGCTCACGAGGCTCGCGATCTGCGCCGTCGTCGCGGGCACATCATGGGTCTTCGTCAGCGTCATCGACTGCACGACCACGGGTGCGCCGCCGCCGATTTCGACGTTTCCTACCCTGATCGAACGCTCGCTCGCCATGCGTTCATCCTAGCTTTCACGTGTCGTTGTGAAGTCCTATCGAGACGAGGAAAAGCAGCACGGCGATCCCGATCGCGCTGTAGCGCAGGTAGGCGAGCTGCGAGAAGGGGCGCTTGCGGATCCCCTCGAGCAGCGACATCACGATGTGGCCTCCGTCGAGCGGCAGGATGGGCGCAAGGTTCAGGATCGCAAGCACGAGGCTGATGAAGCCGATCGTGAAGAAGTAGTCCTGGAGCGACTGGCGCTCTGCCGCCGCCGTGTCGCGGGTGATGCCGACGATGCTCGACACCTGGTTCGCCCCGTGACCGACGAAGAGGCCGCCGATCCCGCGTGCTTCTCCGCTGATCACATCCCAGGTGAGGCGGAAGGAGTTCTTCGCCGCGGTCGGCGCGGACTCTCCGGGGCCGGGCTTGCCGCGGAGCTCGATCCCGATCCGGTAGACGCCCTGATCCTTCTTCGCGCGGAGCGGGCCGATCGTGACCTTCTTGCCGTCCCGGAGCACCGTGATGCGGAACGCGCGCCCGTGCGTCGCGTTGATGTGCGGTGGGAGGGTGACGGGCGTCACGTGGTGGCCGGCAATCGTGAGGATCGTGTCCCCGGCCTCGATTCCCGCCGCCGCGGCGGGATGGCCCGAGACCACCTGATCGACGGTGCGGGTCGCGACGTCGGTGCCGACGAGGAAGATCGCGGCGAAGAGCGCGAGCGCGCAGACGGCGTTCACGGCGGGGCCGGCTGCGATCACGACGACGCGCCGCCAGGTGTCCTGCCGCCAGTACGCGTCGGGGGCGAGCTGATCCTTCAGCTCGTCGAACATCTTCTCGCCCGCCAGGTGCGGCTCGAGCTCGGGGATCAGGCTCCGCGCAGTCTCCTCGTCGTCGCGGCTGAGGGCCGCGTCGAGGGCATCGAGCTGGTCGGCGCACTTCTCCTGAACTTCCTTCGACAGGCTTTGGCGGAGGTCGCCCGGAGCCGGGCGGTGCATGCCGGGGATCTTCACGTACCCGCCGAGGGGGAGCGCGCCGATCCCGTACTCGACGCCCCCGCGGGTCACCTTGACGAGGGCCGGCGGGAACCCGAGGTAGAACTTCCGCGGCCGCATCCCGACTGCGCGCGCGGCGAAGAAGTGGCCTGCCTCGTGGATCAGGATCAGGACGGCGAGGCCCGCGATCGCGAGGGCGTAGCTCATGTGGCTCCGCAGCTCATGCGACGGCCACGAGGTCGCGGGCGCGGCGATCGGCTTCGATCAGGTCGCCGAGATCGCGCGCCGGAGAGCCGTCGACGTGGTCGAGAACGTCCTCGACTGCGGCGGCGATGTCGAGGAAGCCGATCCTTCCTTCGAGGAATGCCTGGACGGCGACCTCGTTGGCGGCGTTGAAGGCGCACGGGAAGGTGCCGCCCTTCTCCCCCGCCTCGCGGGCGAGCGGGAGCATCCGGAACGTCTCGAGATCGGGTTCGTGGAACTCGAGGGTCCGGAGCTCGAGCGGCGGCGTCCGCGTTGCGGCCCTGTCCGGGTAGGTGAGGGCGTACGAGATCGGGACGCGCATGTCGGGATTGCCGAGATGGGCGATCGCGGCTCCGTCGCGGAGGCGGACCAGGCCGTGGACGATCGACGGCGGGTGGATGACCACCTCGATCCGGTCGTACGGCACGCGGAAGAGGAAGTGCGCTTCGATCACCTCGAGGCCCTTGTTCGCGAGTGTGGCGGAGTCGATCGTGATCTTCGGGCCCATGTTCCAGGTGGGATGCGCCAGGGCGTCCTCGGGTGTCACCGAGCCGAGCGCCTCGGCGGTGAGGCCCCGGAACGGGCCTCCGCTCGCGGTGAGGACGATGCTCTCGGGCTCGCCGAGGAGCGCGCACTGGAAGACGGCGGAGTGCTCGCTGTCGACAGGGATCAGCTCGCCCTTTCCGCGCGCGTGCGCCGCGAGCGCGAGCTCGCCGGCCGCGACGAGGCTCTCCTTGTTCGCGAGTGCGAGCGTGACGCCGTTCTCGAGAGCCCACATCGTCGGCACGAGGCCGGCGAAACCGACGACTGCGTTCAGGACGAGATCGGGGCGCGCCTGCTCG
>DASZLW010000301.1:0-3297 GCA_035552175.1 Gaiellaceae bacterium
GCGTAGGCGACCGCGACCGAGATCGCCCCGACCGCAAGCGCGGCGAGCAAGCTCAGCTGCATCGACCGGCGGAACTGCATGTAGGCCGACATGAGCACGAATCCGCCGATGAGCCCACCGATGTGGCCGCCCACCGAGATCCCCGACGTCCCGAACCCGAGCGAGATCCCGGACACGGCGAAGGTGAAGACGAGATTGATGATGACGAGCCCGAGGATTTGCCCGCCGCTCATGATCAGCCCGCGCCGCTCGAGCACGAGCAACCCGCCGAGCACGCCGAAGATCGCCCCGGATGCTCCGACCGTGATCGCGTTCGGGCTCAGCCACAGCGCCCCGGCCGAGCCGGCCAGCCCCGAGGCCATGTAGAGCAGGAGGTAGCGCCAGCGCCCGACCACCTGCTCGAGCACCGGTCCGTACCAGTACAGCGCGAGCATGTTCATTCCGAGGTGGATTGGCCCGTAGTGCAGGAACGGCGCCGTGATCAACCGCCACCAGCCACCATCGCCGACGCCCGGCGACCCCGCGAGCGTGCCGTGGGCGAAGAGGCCGCCGTCGTACCAGATCCTGTTGTTCGTCCCGTCGCTCTGGCCTCCGATCGCGAGCTCGGCGAGGTAGACGCCGACGTTGATCGCGATCAGCGCCATCGTGATCGGCGCGACCCGGTGCGACCCGGTTCCGGTGACGACCCGTTCGGCCGCAACGGTCGCCTTCCGGATGCCCTGCGGCTTTCCGGAGTGCTCGGGGCAGCGGAGCCCGACCGGTGCGGGAGTCATGCATTCGTAACAGATCGGGCGATCGCATTCCGAGCAGGAGAGGCCAGTCTCGCGATCGGGATGGCGGTAGCAGTGGCGGGGTGCGGTGGTGCTCATCTTCTCTAGCGTAGTGAGGATGCCGGCCCACGTGCCCGACCTCGAGGGGACGTCGACTGGCCGCCCGCGACAACACGCTCCGTGAGCCGCGCCACGAGCCTCGCTGGGCCGCTGACCGAGATCGTCGGCTCGAGACATTGCGCTTTGCCGCACCGCAGCGCACACTCTTTCCAGGATGAGCTTTGGCTCGCCGCTGGCATTGCTGGCCCTGCTCGCGATTCCGGGTTTGCTCGGATTCGTTGCCTTCGCGCGCCGGCGGGCGCGGCGGGGCCAGATCGCCTACACGAACATTCCCGTGCTCGAGAGGGTGCTCGCGGAGACCCGCGCTCCGGCCCGCCGCTACGTGCCCATCGCGCTGCTCGTGCTCGCGCTCGCGATGGCCGCCGCGGCAACGGCTCATCCGCGGGCCCGCATTCGGGTGCGCGTCAACAACGCGACAGTCGTCCTGCTCGTCGACGTCTCCGGCTCGATGAGCGCGCGGGATGTCGAGCCGACCCGGCTCGATGCCGCCGTGTCGGCGATGCGCGGGTTCGTCGAGCGGCTGCCCGCGGGGTTCGAGGTCGGCCTCGTCGACTTCAGCGACTCGCCGGTCGTCGTCACGCCCCCGACAGCCGACCACGAGCAGGTGAGCCAGGCGCTCGACCTCCTCACGCCGACGGCCGGAACCGCAATCGGCGACGGCCTTCTGAGCGCGATCAGGGTCGTCAGGACCTCGATGGCGCTCGCGCACGTCGTCCGCGTTCCCGGTCACCGTCTGCCGGCCGCGATCGTGCTCCTCTCGGATGGGAACCAGACGCAGGGCTTCGAGGAGCCGACCACGGCCGCACAGGTCGCGCAGCAAGCCGGGATCGCTGTCGACACGGTCGCGCTCGGAACCTCGCATGGCGTCCTCGGCTACGGGCCTTTCGCGAGGCGCGTCGCGCCGGATCCGGCTCTCATGCAGCAGATCGCGAAGGTCACCGGCGGCAGGACGGCGACCGCGACGAACGCCACGGAGCTCGCGAGCTTCTACCGGACGATCGGCTCGAGCTTCGGGAGCGCGACGGAGACGCGCGACGTCGCCTCCT
This sequence comes from Gaiellaceae bacterium, assembly GCA_035552175.1. GTDB lineage: Bacteria > Actinomycetota > Thermoleophilia > Gaiellales > Gaiellaceae > PALSA-600. The sequence continues at coordinate 1,937 of DASZLW010000301.1, forward strand.
GGTTCGCCGCGGCCGCCGCGCTCCTCCTGCTCGGAGCCCTCACGTTCGGTCGGCTCTGGGCGCCCTCACTCGGCTAGAGCCCGGCCGGCAAGCAGCGCCGCGAGCTCGCTGTGGCCGCCGAACTCGGCCCAGCCCGACGGCATCCCGCCGTGAAGCTCGTCGCTGATCGTAGGATCGGCTCCCAGCTCGAGCAGCGCCTCGACGGCCTCGCGACGGCCCCCCTGCGCGGCGAGGTGGAGGGCGGTCACGCCCTCACCATGAGTCGGGCCGCCGAACGTGCCTCGCCGGTTCGGATCGGCTCCGAGCGCCACGAGCCGGCGGATCGATGCTGTGCGGCCGTTCGCCGCCGCCCAGATGAGCGGTGTCCCGCGATACGGATCCGCGTCGATCCGCGCGCCCAGCTCGACGAGGAGCTCGAGCACCTCGGCTCGGTCGCTCTTCGCCGCCCAGACGAGCGCCTCGTCGAGGATCTCCTGCGGATCGTCGGAGGGCCGCCACGCCGGGAAGCCGCCGTGCGGCCGGTAGAAGCCGCGATGTCCGCCGGCGGCCGGAGTCCCGTGGAGCTCGCGGATCATCTCGGGGAGACCGAGCCCCGCGGCGACACGCAGGTTTCCCGGTTCCAGGCCGAGGAGCTCCGTGACCTCGCGATGGCCCCAGAAGAGCGCCGCGATCAGGGGCGTCCCGCCGTCGCCGCGGGCCGAGACGTCGAGCCGTCCGCCTGCGTCGAGCATCACCTGTGCAAGCTCGGGCCTGTTCGAGTATCCCGCCTGGTGGAGCTTCGTCCAGCCGTAGTCGTTGCCGCGGTTCGGGTCGGCGCGCCGCTCGAGCAGGAGCCGGACGACGGGGATGCCGTGCGCCATCCCTAGCAGGTCGTTCCCGTTCGTCCCGCGGGTCTGGACGACCTCCGGGTGCGCCTCCAGGAGATCGGCGAGCCGAGACGCATCGTCGGCCTCGACCGCTCGGTAGGCGAGCACGAAGGGCGTGGGCGGTTCGGTGCCGTTTCGGAGCGAGGCGACATGCCGGCGGAGGGTGTTCCAGCTCGGGAAGCCGTGCCGCCGCGCGAGCTCGAGCCGCGCCTCGGACATCGTGATGCCGGCCGTCGTCGCGATCCCGTCCGCTCGCCCTTCGTAGTAGTCGAGATTCGTGTGGAACGGCTGCTCGGCGCCGAGCCGGGAGACGTACTCCGTGAGCTTCGGCCAGCTCGCGAACCCGTGCGTTCGCGCGAGCTCGAACTGCACGTCGCTGAGCTTGACCTCGGCGCCGGCTGCCCGGCGCTCGCGGACGAGCTCCTTCGCTTGCTTGCGCAGCTGCTCGAGGTCGAGGTGATCGTTCATCGCAGGCTCCTTTCCCGCGCCCGGTCT
>DASZLW010000302.1:0-5514 GCA_035552175.1 Gaiellaceae bacterium
CCACGAGAAGTGGGCCGACGACATCGAGGAGACGCAGGGCGCGCGGCCGAACTACCCGATGATCGGAGACTCGGACTTCAACGTGTCGAAGCTGTACGGCATGCTCGCCCCTGACGTCGAGGGAGAGGCGACCGCGCGCACGGCGGCGGACAACCAGACCGTCCGCAACGTCTTCATCGTCGGCCCCGACAAGAAGATCAAGCTGATCCTCGTGTACCCCATGACGACCGGGCGCAACTTCGACGAGGTGCTGCGCGTGATCGACTCGCTCCAGCTCACCGCGAAGCATCAGGTCTCGACGCCGGTGAACTGGAAGAACGGCGAGAACGTGATCATCGCCGGCTCCGTTTCGGACGAGCAGGCTCGCGAGACGTATCCCGAGGGCTGGGAGGCTCCGCGCCCCTGGCTCCGGATCGTGCCGCAGCCCCAGTCGTAGCGACCTCTCGCGCCCGGCGCCGCCGAGACCCCGAGCGGGATCGGCGGCGTCGGGAGCGCGACTTTCAGGCCTCCGACTCCCCGGGATCGTGCGCCGGCGAGCTCCACGCCGGAAGAGGTCATCGGCTTTGCCGATCAAGTCTCGACCGCGGCGGCCGAGATACGTTGCATGGCCGCCACGCCGAAGCGATGTGCGGGAAGACCTTCGAGAGGGGGCACAGGATGATGCACCCGTTCACCGAGGCTCTCAACGAGCGGGAGTTCGCACTCCTGGAGGCGACAGGCCTCGGAACGAAGGCTCGGGTCCTGCTGCGCGGACCGGTGACCGTGGCAGTTGCTCCTCTCGGGTGGATCTCGGGCCTCGCCGCTGCCCTGCTCGCATTCGCGCTCGGGTCCGGGCACCAGTTCGGATGGGAGGTCGCCGGAAGCCTCGTGGCCGCTCTCCTCATGGTCGCGAGCCTCGTCGCGCACGAGTACGGACACCTCGTGCTCGCCCGGCACGCCAAGGGCATCACGCCACGGATGATCGTCGTCCGCGCGTCCGGTGGAGTGGCTGTCGTCGAGGGTCGCTACGAGGATGCTCGAGGAGCCGCGCTCTTCGCGGCCGGCGGTCCGATCGCCACCGCGCTCGTCTCCGTCCTGCTCCTCGTCGCCGCCGCTCTGGTGCCCGCTCCGCTGCGCGACGGGTTCCTCGTCCCTGCCGCGCTCAACGCGCTACAGCTCGTCCTCAACCTGATCCCGATCGCCCCGACGGACGGCTACCTCCTGTTCCGATCGGGAGTCTGGGCCGGCATCGGCAATCGCGCCGAGGCCGAGCGGCGGGCGCTCGACTGGAGCCGGGCCGTCGTGATGTGGGCTGCATTCGTGGGGCTCTCCGTGCTCGCCCGGGGAAGCCGGTACGCGCTCGTGACGCTGTTCTTCGTCGGAACGCTCGCGTTACAGCATCACTCGGTCGCCCGACGGATGGGAGCGAAGAAGGCTCCGGCTCCGACACGTTAGGGGGCCTACGAGAGGAGCATCGCGAGAAGCGCCTTCTGCACGTGCAGCCGGTTCTCGGCCTCGTCCCACACCGCGGACTGCGGCCCGTACAACGCGCTCGGGGTGATCTCCTCACCCGGATGCGCCGGGAGGCAGTGGAGGAGGATCGCGTCTGGTGAGGCGAGCGCGACGAGCGAGTCGTCCACGCGGTAGGGCTCGAGATCGACGAGCCGTTGCTCACGGGTCTCCTCCTGACCGAGCGAGACCCAGATGTCGGTGACGAGCACGTCGGCGCCGGCGGCCGCCTCCCGCGGATCCCGGATCAGCGTCAACGGTGTGCCGGCGGGAGGTTCGTAGCCCGGGGGGCAGGCCGCCACGACCTCCATCCCGGTCAGCTTCGCCATCTCCGCGAGCGAGACGAGCACGTTCGTTCCGTCCCCGACCCACGCCACCTTCACGCCGTCGAGTCCTCCGAGGCGGCGGCGGATCGTCAGCGCGTCCGCGAGCGCCTGGCATGGATGCTCGACCGAGGTGAGCGCGTTGATCACGGGGATCTCGGCGGCGGCGGCCCACTCCTCGAGCTCCGGATGCGACAGGATCCGGATCGCGAGGGCGTCGAGGTAACGCGAGAGCACCTGTGCCGTGTCGCCGAGCGACTCGCCGCGCGAGAGCTGCATCTCCTGCGGCGTTAGTGTCACGAAGCCTCCGCCGAGCTGGATGATCGCCACCGCGAACGAGATCCGCGTCCGCGTCGAGGGCTGCCCGAAGATCAGACCGAGCGTGCGTCCCTGCAGGCGTGGCGTCCGATCGTCGGCGAGCTCTTCCGCGAGATCGAGGATCGCCACTGCCTCGACCGGCTCGAGATCGGACATGCGCAGCAGGTCGCGGCCGGCGAGCGAGACGTGGGCCGGCGAGGTCACCGCCAGCGCTCCTTCGCAGCCGCTACTGCCGCCTGGACGTCGCCGAGCCGCGGCGCCTCGATCTCCGGCGCCTTGAACGTGCCGGCGCGCACCTGCGCGGCGACCTGTTCGTGGGCGTCGCGGAACGGCAGGCCTTCGCGGACGAGCGCCTCCGCCGCGTCGGTCGCGCGGAGCAGCGGGTCGGCGCAGGCGGCGGCCATCCGCTCGCGGTCGAAGCTGAGCCCGCGCACGAGGACGGTGAGTGCCTCGACGGCCCGCCGCACATCCGCTCGGGCGCCGAAGACGGGCGCCTTGTCCTCCTGCAGGTCGCGGTTGTAGGCGAGGGGCAGCCCCTTCACCGTCGCGAGAAGCCCGGTGAGCCGGCCGATCGCCGTGCCCGCCTTGCCGCGGGCAAGCTCGGCGACGTCGGCGTTCAGCTTCTGGGGCATCATCGACGAGCCGGTGGCTGCGTCTTCGGGCAGGCGCGCGAAGGCGAACTCGGAGGTCGTCCAGAGCACGAGCTCCTCGCCGACCCGCGAGAGGTGCGTGAAGAGCACCGCGCACGCATAGAGGTAGTCGAGCGCGAAGTCACGGTCGGCGACCGCGTCGATCGTGTTGCGCATCGGGTCGGGCGGCGGGGGAAGCTGCAGCGTCGAGCCCGCGAGCGCGCCGCCGCCGAGTGGGGAGTGGATCGCTTGCGCCCCGGCGAACCGCAGCCGGTCGCGGTCGCGTTCGAGCATCTCGAGCCACGCGAGGAGGTGGTGGCCGAGCGTCACGGGGATCGCCCGCTGAAGGTGCGTGTAGCCGGGCATCGGCGTCGCGGCCTCGTCGGCAGCGCGATCGAGGAGCGTGAGCGCGAGCACCCGCACGGCCTCTTCGGCCTCGGCGCAGGCATGCGAGACGTAGAGCCGGAGAGCGGCCGCGACCTGGTCGTTCCGCGAGCGGCCGGCGTGGATCTTGCGGCCGGTGTCGCCGAGCAGCCGCTCGATCGCCGAGTGGACGTCCTCGTCGCCCTCCTGCAGCTCGTCGATCGTGATCGTCGCGAGCCGCTTCTCGACCTCCGCGAGCTCGGCGGAGGTGAGGATCCCGGCACCTTCGAGCCGGCGGACGTGGATCAGGGTTCCCTGAAGGTCGTAGGGGAGCAGCTCGTCGTCCTGGGCGCGGAGGAACTCCCAGACCTCCGGCGCGAGGCTCGTCGCGACGCGCCCCGCCCAGAGGGTCACGGCTCGAGCTCCAGCGACGGGGGCGCGGGGGCGCGGCGCAGCTTCGCCTGCTCGGCGAGCATCCGCTGCGTGTCCGCGATGTCGTTGATCTTCACGGCGAGCTGGCCGATGCGGTCGGTGGCCGTGAAGGCGGTCGCGCTCCGCTCCATGCTCAGGCGCTCGGGATCGTAGGTGACCGCGTCGCCCGCGGTGTCGAGAATCGTGTAGTCCTCGCCGCGGCGGAGCTCGAGCGTCACCTGGCCCGTGACGACGCCGGCGACGCGGTGGAGCGAGTCGCGGAGCATCTGCGCCTGGAGGTCGAACCACCGGCCCTCGTAGAGGAGCCGTCCGAGGCGGCGGCCCTGCTCGGCGTACGCCTCGAGGGTCGCCTCGTTGTGGATGGCGCTCAGCAGGCGCTCGTAGGCGATGTGCAGAAGGGCCATCCCGGGCGCCTCGTAGATCCCGCGGCTCTTCGCCTCGATCACGCGGTTCTCGATCTGGTCGGACATGCCGAGCCCGTGACGACCGCCCACCGTGTTCGCCTGCCGGATCACCTCGACGGGGTCGGCGGTGCGGAAGCCGCCGACCGCGGTCGGGAGGCCGTGTTCGAACTCGATCGTCACCGTCTCGGGCTCGATCCGCGTCGCCGTGTCCCAGTGGGCGATGCCCATGATCGGCTCGACGATCTTCATGCTCGTCGACAGGAGCTCGAGATCCTTGGCCTCGTGCGTCGCGCCGAGCAGGTTCGCGTCGGTCGAGTAGGCCTTCTCGACGGACGTGCCGTGCGGGAGCCCCTTCGCATCGAGCCACTCGCTCATCTCCTTGCGGCCGCCGAGCTCGGACACGAACTCGGAGTCGAGCCACGGCTTGTAGATCCGCAGCGCCGGGTTCGCGAGCAGGCCGTAGACGTAGAAGCGCTCGATGTCGTTCCCCTTGTAGGTCGAGCCGTCGCCCCAGATCTCGACGCCGTGCTCGCGCATCTCCCTGACGAGCAGCGTCCCCGTGACGGCACGGCCGAGTGGCGTCGTGTTGAAGTAGCGGCGGCCGGCGGTCTGGATGTGGAAGGCGCCGCACTGGAGCGCGAGCAGGCCCTGGCGGGCGAGTGCGTCGCGGCAGTCGACGAGGACCGCATCCTCGGCTCCGTAGGTGCGAGCGCGGTCGGGGACGGCGCCGATGTCGGGCTCGTCGTACTGGCCGAGGTCGGCGGTGAAGGCGTACGGGATGGCGCCCTTCTCGCGCATCCAGGCGAGCGCGCAGCACGTGTCGAGGCCGCCCGAGAATGCGATCCCGACCTTCTCGCCGACGGGGAGCGCGGCCAGGATCCTACCGCCGCCGTCCGCACTCATTCGGTGTCTCCCTCGAGGTAGTGGGTGAAGTCGGCCGCGAGCTCGGCGGCGCTCGATCCCTCCCGCACGGCGACGAAGATCGTGTTGTCCCCGGCCACGGTTCCGGCGACCTCGGGGAGCGCTGTGTCGTCGATCGCATCGGCGAGGGCCGCGGCGAAGCCGCGTTGGGTGTGCACGACGAGCAGCGGCCCGGTCGGGATCATCGCTCCTGCCCAGCTTCTCAGGGCGCCTGCGAGCTGCTCGAGCCGGCGGAGGTCCGCGGCGCCTGGGCGCGCATAGATCAAGCGGCCGTTCCCGTTCCGCACCTTCACGAGCCCGAGCCGCGCGACGTCGCGCGAGACCGTTGCCTGGACGGCGTCGATTCCCTCGGCCCGGAGCGCCTCGGCGAGCTCGGCCTGGGTCGAGAGGTGCTTCTGCTCGACGAGCCGGAGGATCGCTCCCTGGCGCTCGAACTTCGTCGTCATGCCCGGGACTCGCCGAGCGTCTCCCGGAGCAGGTCGACGCCGAGATCGGCCTCTTCGGTGGTGATGGTCAGCGGGGGAGCGAGACGCAGCGCGGTGTCGCCGGCAGTGCCGACGAGCAGATTGTGCTCCAGGGCGGCATGCGCGACCGGGCCCGCGGGACGCCCGAGCTCGACCGCGAGGAGCAGGCCCG
>DASZLW010000303.1:0-2729 GCA_035552175.1 Gaiellaceae bacterium
CGACGAGATGAAGTCGCGCGTCATGGGCGAGCTGAAGAAGGTCTTCCGGCCCGAGCTGCTCAACCGCATCGACGAGATCATCGTCTTCCACAAGCTGGCGAAGGAAGAGATCAAGTCGATCATCGACCTGCGCGGGCTCAAGCACCTGCGCGAGCAGATGGCTGCGCGCGGCGTCACCGTCGAGCTGACGGAAGAGGCGAAGGACCTGCTCGTCGAGAAGGGCTACGACCCGGCGATGGGCGCCCGGCCGCTGCGCCGTGCGATCCAGCGCTTCATCGAGGACCCGCTCGCCGACTACGTGCTCGGCCGCCAGCTCGAGGAGGGCTCGACCGTCCTCGTCGGCCGCAAGGCCGGCGCGGAGGGAGCGGACGGAGACGAGGTGGACATCACCTTCATCCCCGGCGAGGTGACCCCGGAGAAGATCACCGTCCCGCCGGACGAGCCTTCGTCGGAAGCCGAAGACACCGAGGATTAGCACGGCAGGTCCTGGTTCCGCGCAGCGGTGCCAGGTACCGGTCTCGTTTCGCCGCCCGCGGCCGCCGCTGCCTCTATACGCAGGTGAAGCAGGCCGCTGAACCACCCATAGGGGGACGAATCAAGCGGCCCCGCCGCCGGATAGTCCTATCCATAGGAACGGGGCCCCGATGCGGCGGGGGCTCGGCTCTCCTCGGGCGATACGAAAGCGGCTCCCTGCGGCGGGGGCCGCTTTCTCGTTGAAGGCTACGGACCGATGAGCTCGATCCATCGCGCGAGCTGCTGGTCGAGTCGGAGAGTCGTGCGCATCCCGGTGAAGTCGTGGAAGCCCACAGCGTACGTGTGCTTTCCGACCGTCCACACCATGGCGACGTGATGGACAAACATGCCCTCGTTCGTATCCGGCGAGACGAACACGGCTCGCATCCGCCACCGGCCTGTCGTGACCCACGCGAGCGGCCGGACACGAGCACTCGACGACCAGCCGGGGCCGTCGGCGGCCTTCGCATCGTCCGATAGCGGTCGCGGCGAGGCGGTGACGACGAGGTGCTGCGTGGGATCTGAGAGCGATCCGGTTGCCCATCCCTTCCACGGGCCGCGGACGGACGGGCAGATGACCGTGAGGTTGCAGTCGGGCGTCGCTCCATCCTGGTGACGCGTCATTGGAGCGGGGAGCCGCGTCGGGCATGGGACGGGGTAGCCGAGCGTCCGAGCGGTCAGGCGACACTGAGCGAGGTAGCTCGCGGGCACGCGAACGAACGGCGCGGCGGGGATCGCGAGGGCTGCAATCAGGACGAGCACCGGGAGTGTCATCTCCACCGAACTACGCGGCGCGGAGGTCCGGAAGTCCTGACAAACCCGTCCGCTTGCATCCATAGGGTGAAGGAATGGCGAAGCCTGCGGTTCAGTACGCGTGCACGGAGTGCGGCTACGCCTCCGGGCGCTGGTTCGGGAAGTGCCCGGGCTGCTCCGCGTTCGGGACGCTCGTCGAGGAGGTCGTGGGCCAGGTCACAGGGGCGAAGGCGCCGCCGAAACCGCTCCTGAGGCTGGTCGACGTCTCCGCCGAGGAGGCGGAGCGGATCTCGACGGGCGTGGACGAGCTCGACCGCGTCCTCGGCGGCGGGCTCGTGCCCGCGTCGCTCGTCCTCGTCGGCGGGGAGCCCGGCGTCGGCAAGTCGACGCTGCTGCTCACCGCGCTCCAGGCGATGAGCGCCACCCACCGGACGCTGCTCATCACCGGTGAGGAGTCGATCGCGCAGGTGAAGCTGCGGGCGGAGCGGCTGGGCGGGGCGGCGAACGTCGAAGTCCTCGCCGAGACGGAGCTCGACGTCGTCTGCGAGACGCTGCAGGCGGAGCGGCCGGACGTGTGCGTGATCGACTCGATCCAGACGCTGTACGCGCCCGAGCTCGGGTCGGCGCCCGGATCCGTCGGTCAGGTGCGCGAAGCAGCCGGCCGTCTGTTGCGCGTCGCGAAGGAAGCGGGCGTCGCCACGATCCTCGTCGGCCACGTGACGAAGGACGGCTCCGTCGCCGGCCCCCGCGTGCTCGAGCACCTCGTCGACTGCGTCCTCCAGTTCGAGGGCGACCGGTACCACGCCCATCGCATCCTGCGCGCGACGAAGAACCGCTTCGGCTCGACGAACGAGCTCGGCGTCTTCGAGATGACGGGCGCCGGTCTCGTCGGCGTGCCCGACGCCTCGGCGCTCTTCGGCGCGACGGTCGAGGGCGAGCCCGGGGCGGCGGTGGCATGCGCGCTGGAGGGTACGCGTCCGATCCTGCTCGAGATCCAGGCGCTCGTCTCGCAGAGCGAGCTGGCCATGCCGCGCCGCGTCGCGACCGGCATCGACCCGAAGCGGCTCGCGATGATCGTCGCCGTGCTCGCGCGCCACGCCGGCGTCGGGCTCGGGCAGGCCGACGTCTTCGTCAACGTCGCCGGCGGCGTCCGGGTCGACGAGCCCGGCGCGGACCTGGCCGTGGCGCTCGCGATCGCCTCCGCCGCCAAGCGCACCTCCGTGCGGGCCGCGACGGCGACGTTCGGCGAGATCGGCCTCACCGGCCGTCTCCGGCCCGCAACGCAGGCCGAACGGCGACTCGACGAGTGCGCGAAGCTCGGCCTCCGGCTCGTCGTCGCCCCGGCAGGCACGCCCGCCCATGGCACACTCCAGGTGGCGCAGGCAGAGACGCTGCGCGAGGCGATCCGGGCGGGACTCGATGACCACAGAGCCGACGAAGGAGACGAGCGAGCGTAGGGCCGA
>DASZLW010000304.1:0-3640 GCA_035552175.1 Gaiellaceae bacterium
CCGCGGGTACAAGTTCTCGACCTACGCCACGTGGTGGATCCGCCAGGCGGTGGCGCGCGCGCTCGCGGACAAGGCGCGGATGATCCGGATGCCCGTTCACATCGTCGAGCGCGTGCACAAGCTGAACCGGGCCGAACGCCACCTCTGGACGGAGCTCGGACGCGAGCCGACGCTCGCCGAGATCGCGGACGAGGCCAACATGCCGCTCGACCAGGCGAAGGACGTCCGCGCCGCACCCAGGGCGACCTCCCTCGACACGCCGGTCGGCGAGGACGACGACTCCACGCTCGGCGATTTCGTGTCGGGCAACGAGCCGCTGCCGGAGGATCTCGTCGAGATCACGCTCCGGTCGGCGACGATCGCGCAGGCGCTCGAGTCGCTCCCGCCGCGTCACCGCGACGTGATCGTGCTCCGTTACGGACTCGACGAGGCGGATCCGCGCACGCTCGGCGAGATCGGGCGCTGCCTCGGGATCACCCGCGAGCGGGTCAGGCAGATCGAGGTCGAGGCCCTGAACCGCCTCGCGCTCCGCGACGAGATGAAGGCGGCCGCGGCTATCTGAGGCGCCCGTTGCTCTCTGCGAGCGCGGTTACGAGGAAACGCGCGAGCTCCGGCCCGAGCGCGTCGTCGAGGCGTTCCCGTGCGGAACAGAAGTGCGGCAGGGACGGCATCAGCACGAGCCGCACCAGCCTGGCCGGCAGCGCGGGCAGGTCGGCGAAGGTCAGGGGCTCGGCGGGAGCGCTCATCGTGCAGGGATGATCGGCCGCACGGGAGCTCGCGGCGATCCCTGGGCCAGGGGTCATGTTCCGCCGCGCCCGCGTCCCTCGGTTTCGGAGCTAGTACGTGATGAGCGCGTGCTGGTCGAGCCCGTCGAGCCGCTCCCGGCCGCCGAGGAACGAAAGCTCGATGATGAAGCACGCCCCGACGACGACTCCCCCGATCTGCTCGACGAGCCCGCAGATCGCCTCGACCGTCCCGCCGGTCGCGAGCACGTCGTCGTGGATCACGACGCGCGATCCCGTCGGGATCAGGTCGGGATGCACCTCGAGGATGTTCTCGCCGTATTCGAGGAGGTAGGTCGCCTTCACGGTCTCCGGCGGCAGCTTGCCCGGCCGGCGCGCCGGCACGAACCCGATTCCGGCCTCCGAGGCGACCGCGGCGCCGAGGATGAACCCGCGCGCCTCGGCCCCGACGATCAGGTCGGCGTCCTTCGCCTCGACCCAGGTGGCAAGCTCGGCGATCGTCTGCCTGAGCGCGACGGCGTCGGCAAGGAGCGGCGTGATGTCCTTGAACCCGACGCCCGGCGTCGGGAAATCTTCGACCTCACGGATCTTCGAGCGCAGATCGACGATGCTCATGCGGATGCGATCTCTCTGGCGCGGCCCCAGAGGAGCAGCCCCGCGAGCTCCTGCGCGAGCTCCGTCAGGCCCTGAAGATCGCTCAGGCCGGCTGTGCGGCGGTCCTCGTTACGGGAGCGGAGCGCCGGTGCGATGAGCTGCTCGAGCAGCGCGGCCTCACGGTCTGTCGCCGTACGGAACGTCCTGAGATGACGGCCGTCGACGCCGTAGCGCGTCAGCTGCGCACACACGATCACGATGTCGACGTCGGTCTCGGGATAGCGTTTCTCGGCGCCGCTGCCGGCCGGCGAGAGCAGCCCGAACTCGTCGAGCTCCTTCACGAGCTCCGGTTGGACGCCCGAGCGGCGGCAGACCTCGGCGAAGTCGATGGTCTCCATGCGCTCGCCGAGGCCCGCGGGCCTCCGGCGCTTGCGCTCGGTCGCGCCCGGGATTGCGAGCTCGTCGCGGATCACGCGGAGCGGCAGGAACTCGTCGCGCTGGAGGCGCAGGATCGTCACGAGCCGCTCCACGTCGCCTTCGGAGAAGAGCCGGTACCCCCCACGCGTGCGCTCGGGGCTCAGGAGCCCTTCGTCCTCGAGGAAGCGGATCTTCGAGATCGAGATGTCGGGGAACTCGTCGTGCAGCCGCCGCACGACCTCGCCGATCCGGATCGGGCGCTCGCGCTGCGGGATGTTCGTCATCGTGCTCATCGCTCGCTCCGGGTCATGGCTCGACGAAGGTCATCCTGTACTTGCCGATCTGGAGCTCGTCGCCGTTCTCGAGGGTGACGGTGTCGATGCGGCGGCGGTTGACGAACGTGCCGTTCAGCGAGCCCTGATCCTCGACCTGGAAGCCGTCCTCGGTCTCGACCAGCACGGCGTGCGTGCGCGAGACCGTGACGTCGTCCAGGAAGATCTCGCAGTCGGGCGACCGTCCGATCCGCGTCCGTGCACCCGCAGGTCGAAAGCTCTCCCCCGCCCTGCCGCCACCCGTCCGTACGACGAGTGCCGGGCCCTCGAGCCCGTCGACGAGGACGTGCTCCTCGCTCCCGACCTCGTCGGCGGTGAAGGCCTGGGTTGTCTCACTCGCCGCGTCGCCCTTCTCGAGGAGTGCGCCGCAGCGCGAGCAGTAGTTCGCAGCTTCCGGGTTCAGGAAGCCGCATTCGCTGCAGTAGACGTGGCTCACGCAGCCCCTGAGACGCCGTTCGACGTCCCACCCGCCGCAGCACCCGTCACTCGGGCCCGCCTGTCGGGTTCTTTCCCGTGAGGATCTCGGTCAGCCGGGCCACGTCGACGTGGTCCAGCACGGAGCGTCCGCCGGTCCGCTGCAGCCGCGCGACGTACTCGGCGCGAAGGATGTCGATCTTGCCATGGAGGACGCGCCGCTCATAGCTGAGCTTGTGCTCCTGCGCTTCGAGCTCGTCCTTCAGCTTCTTGAGCTCCTCATCGGAGAGCGTGCCGAGTTCTGGGAGAAGTTCCACGCCGCGCCTTTCGTTCGCACTGCTTGGGAGTCGGCCCAAACCGTCAATCTCAACTTGAGAGAGGGTACCGGTTAGCTTCCCGACCCTGCGCCGATTTCCTGCCTCGCCTTCCCGAGGTACCCGAGCAGCGCCGCCACCGCGAGTGCGAACCCGGCCCAGAAGAGCCAGCGCGGCCACGAGGCGCCGTGGACGACCATCACGAGGCCGAGGCTCGCGTAGAGCACCCACGTCGCGAGCTTGCCGAGGAAGTTCACCTCGAACCGATACCCGCGTCCGAGCGCGATCGGGGTCATGCCGACGAGGAAGAGGTCGCGTGCGGGGATCGCGAAGGCCGCCCAAGGGAGGCGTCCGGCGTGCCACAGGAGGACGACCGCGACGTCGATGAGGATCCGGTCGGCGAGCGGGTCGGCGATCTTCCCGAACTCCGACTCGACGCTCCAGCGCCGCGCGAGGAACCCGTCGACTTGATCCGTCACCCCTGCGGCGCCGAAGAGGAGCGCTGCGGGCCAGCTGTAGCCGTGGCGGGCCGAGACGATGAGTCCGGCGTACACCGGGATGACGGCGAGCCTCGCGATCGTGAGCGCGTTCGGCAGCTGCGCGAGCGGCGCAGAGACGGTTCGCTCGCCGGCCATGGCCAAAGGGTAGTGCGATCGCGCCAGCGGGCCCGTCAGGTGTGGCCGTCGTAGGGCCCGGGCTGGGCGGCGTCGTAGAGCGCGACCCAGTACGCGGTCCGGTCGAGGTAGGCCGCCTCGGCGGGAACGCCCTCGAGGCCCCAGGCGCCGTCGTAAGAGGCATAGCGGTACTCGCCGTGGCTCGCCGGGGG
>DASZLW010000305.1:0-2335 GCA_035552175.1 Gaiellaceae bacterium
GCACCGGGGTCACGGAGGCGGCGGTCGCGGCCATCGGAAGTTCATCGGCCATGGCCGTCACCCCCTTTAGCTGTTCGTCGCCCGAGGTTGGGCGGGATTTTCCCTCTTCGCGCGCAGCCACACCGGCGTTGAGTACGATCCTCGCCGTGAGCAGCGCCGTCATGACCACGAACAAGGGCACCATCGGCCTCGAGCTCTTCGACGAAGACGCGCCGAAGACCGTCGCGAACTTCGTCAAGCTCGCGAGCGACGGCTTCTATGACGGCGTGATCTTCCACCGCGTCATCCCGAGCTTCATGATCCAGGGCGGCGATCCGACGGGCACCGGAATGGGCGGCCCCGGCTACCAGTTCGAGGATGAGCCGAACCAGCATCGGGTCGAGCACGGCGCCCTCGCAATGGCGAACGCCGGGCCGAACACGAACGGCTCCCAGTTCTTCATCGTCACGGCCGACTCCTGCCCGTGGCTCGACGGGAAGCACACCGTCTTCGGACGCGTCACGTCGGGGATGGAGGTCGTCGACGCGATCGACGGCGTCGCGACCGACGGCAGCGACCGCCCGCTCGACGAGATCCGCATCGAGTCGGTCGCCCTCTCGGGCGACAACGCTCCGGCCGACACGCCCGACTCCGACTGACGCGAAGCCCGCCGCTCGGCGTGGAAAGGCCATTTGGGTAGCGTGAGCCGATGAGCGCGCACGCTTCGGAGGCTTCGCGGCCCGGGGTGATCCTGACCGTGCTCGCACTCGGGGGTGCCGCGTACGCGTTGCTGCAGTCGCTCGTCGTTCCAGCGCTGCCGGTGCTCCAGCGCGATCTCCACACCACCCCAGCCGGGGTCGCGTGGGTCTTCACCGCCTACCTGCTCGCCGCGTCGGTCGTGACCCCGATCGCCGGACGGCTCGGCGACATGTTCGGGAAGAAGCGGACGCTCGTCGTCGCGCTCGCCGGGCTCGCGCTCGGAAGCCTGCTGGCCGCTGTCGTGCACACGCTCGCCCTGATGATCGTCGCCCGCACGATCCAGGGCCTCGGCGGTGCGATCTTCCCGCTCGCCTTCGGGATCGTCCGTGACGAGTTCCCGCGCCCGCGTGTCGCCGGCGCGATCGCGCTCATCTCGGGGATCCTGGGCATCGGCGGCGGCCTCGGTATCGTCCTCGCCGGGCCGATCCTCAGTGGCCTCTCCTACCACTGGCTCTTCTGGATCCCGCTCATCGTGACGGCCATCTCGGCCGTCGCCACGGTGTTCCTGATCCCGGAGTCGCCGGTCCGCGCGGCCGGGAACGTGCACTGGCTCGGCGCGGCTCTGCTCTCGATCTGGCTCGTCGGGGCACTGGTCGCGGTGAGCGAGGCTCCCACCTGGCGTTGGGGCTCGCCGAAGACGCTCGGACTCCTTGCGGGGAGCGCGATCGTCGCTGCCGTGTGGATCTGGGCCGAGGCTCGCGCGGTGCATCCCCTCGTCGACATGAGGATGATGCGGCTCCCTGGAGTCTGGACGACGAACCTCGCGGCGCTGCTGCTCGGTTTCGGGATGTACAGCGCGTTCATCCTGATCCCGCAGTTCGTGCAGGAGCCGCGTTCGACCGGCTACGGGCTCGGCGCCTCCGTGAGCCAGGCCGGCTTCTACCTCGTGCCGACGACGATCGCCCTCCTGATCTTCAGCCCGATCGGGGGCCGCCTCTCGGCTGTCGTCGGTTCCAAGGTGCCGCTGGTCGCCGGATCCGGCGTCACGATGCTCTCGTTCATCGTTCTCGCGATGGCCGGTTCGAGCTGGGAGATCTACGTCGCCGCCGCGCTGATGGGCATCGGCGTGGGCTTTGCGTTCGCGGCGCTCGCGAACCTGATCGTCGAGGCGGTCCGTCCCGACCAGACCGGCGTCGCCTCGGGGATGAACACGATCGTACGGACGATCGGCGGGGCGATCGGCGCCGAGATCGCGGCGAGCCTCCTGTCGGCGAACGTCCACGGCGGCCTCCCGGACAAACACGGGTACACCCTCACGTTCGTGATGTGCGCAGTCGTCCTCGCCGTCGGTGTGCTGGCCTCGATCGCAGTGCCGGGGCGGCGCAGGAGCGGCGCGGCCGTCACACTGACCGAAGCCGCATCCGCGGTCGACTGACCACCGGACGAAGGAGGAGCGCGTGACCAAGATCGTCGTCGGCTTCGATGGCTCGCCGGCAGCCGAAGCGGCGCTTGCCGTCGCGGTCGAGGAGGCCCAACTGCGGAAGCTTCCGCTCCGGCTCGTGTGCACGTGGGAGGTGCCGCCGCTCGAGTACGCCGGCGTCGCATTCGCGCCCGCTCCGGATTACGACGACGCCGCCAAACGGCACGCAGACACGGT
>DASZLW010000306.1:0-2822 GCA_035552175.1 Gaiellaceae bacterium
TTGTGCGTCGGGGTCGTCGGCGCATTCGAGCTCACGGTCGTCACCGTCCGAGCGGTCGCCCCGCCGCCGGCCGGGGGCAGCCAGATCCGCCAGATCGCGACCCAGATCAGCAGTCCGGCGAGCGGCACGAGGACGAGCGCGGCGAGGTTCGATCCGATCCATGCGCTCGCCCGCCTCACGATCATGCCCGCACTCTACCCCTTTGTGGACATGTGTCAACAACGACGCCCGGTCGCGGCGCGTATCGTTCCGAAGCGTCGGCAACCACCGGCCGTTAGGAAATCGGACAACAAGGGGACAAGGGAGCCATGCCCACGAAGAAGCAACCACCGAAATCCATGCTCTCGCAGCTCCAGTCGGTCGGAGAGGGCGCGATCGAGAAGCTCGCAAACAGCACCGCCACCCGGTCGGCGATCAACAGCGCGATCAACATCAAGGACCGCGGCGAGCAGATCGTGACCGGCATCGTCGCGGTCGAGAAGCGCCTGCTCGCGGTCGAGAGGCGCCTCACCGCGCTCGAGAATCAGGAAAAGGGCGCGACGACAGCCCGCCGTGCGACCGCCGACAAGGCGGCGACGTCGACCGCCAAGCCCCGCACCGCCAAGCCTTCCACTGCGGCGGCCGCGACGGCCGGGACGACGACGGCGAAGCCCGCGACTGCGGCAAAGCCGCGTTCCCGCGCCGCCAGGCCGAAAAGCTAGCGCGAGCGCGGGACCCGAACGCGAAGTGCCGCGGGGAGGGTCTCGAACCGAACGGAGGTCGTCCCGCTCAGCTCGCCGTCGAGCTCGAGCGGCAGCGGAACGGCGGCGTCCACCGTCACCGTTGCGCTGCGGAGCACGTCGATCCGGGGGTGGTGCACGTGTCCGCCCTTGTAGAGCTTCGGCGAGGTCGTGATGAAGTCGAGCTTCGTCACGTCGCCGATCAACACGACGTCGAACAGGCCGTCCTCGGGGCTCGCGTCGGGCGCAAGCTTCATCCCGCCGCCGTGCCAGCGACCGTTCGCGAGGATCACGTCGTGCATCCGGCCGCGCCGCTCGCCTCCGTCATGGGTGACCGTCACCTCCGTGTTCTTCCAGACCGCGAACTCGCGGGCGAGCGCGTAATAGAAGGTCGCACGCCCGCCGAGTGCCTTCGACATCGAGTTCGCCCGCCGCGCGACGGCCCCGCTCATCCCGACCGAGCCGACGTTCGCGAACACGCGGCTCTGCTCGCCGCCGGGCGTCTGGAATGTCGCGCGGCCGAGATCGACCGCCCGCGCGAGGCCTCCCACCGCAACGGCGACCGCGTCGTCGAACCGGGTCGGGATCGCGTGCGTCCGCCCGAAGTCCTGCCCGGTGCCGTTCGGAAGCACCGCGAGCTCGGCGTCCGACCCCGCGAGCCCGTTCACGACCTCGTTGAGCGTCCCGTCGCCGCCGACGACGACCACGAGCCTCCCATCGCCGGCCACCCCACGAGCCAGCTCGGTGAGCTGCCCGGCCCGCTCGGACGTCAGCGTCTCACCGGCGAGGCCGAGCTCCCTCGCACGCCGCTCCATGGCCGGCCAGCGTTTGGCGGTGGCTCCGTTCGCGCTCGCCGGATTGACGAGGAAGACGGCGTTCTCGGTCAGGTCAGTCCGCGATCGCGACGTCGAGCGCGAGCTTGGTCATCTTGTCGACGGCCGCCCTCAGCTCCTCGTCGGTGATCCGCGTGAACGCGCCCTCGACCACGATGTCGCTGACGGTGAGGAGGCAGGCCGACTCGATTCCGCGGATTGCGGCGACGGTGAAGAGCGCCGCGGCCTCCATCTCGACCGCGAGCACGCCGCGCGAGGCCCAGCGCTCGTACTGGCCCTCATTCGGGTTGTAGAAGAGGTCGCTCGAGACGATCGGGCCGACGTGGAGGTCGAGGCTCGTGTGCTTCGCGATGTGCACCGCCTCGTGCACGAGGCTCCACGAGGCCGTCGGGCAGTGCGGCTCGTTGTTCACGAGGTGCATCGCCGTCGAGTCGGCGGGAACGGCCGCGAGCGCCACGATCAGGTCGCCGAGCGCGTGATGGGTCTGGAGCCCGCCGCAGGTGCCGACGCGGATCAGCTTCTTGCAACCGAGCTGCACGAGCTCCTCGAAGACGATCGTCGCGCCGGGGCAGCCCATGCCGGTTCCCTGGACGGAGACGGGCTTGCCCTTCCACGTCCCGGTGTAGCCGAGGAGGCCTCGCTCGGCGTTCCGCTGGACGGAGTCGTCGAAGTACGTCTCGGCGATGTACTTGGCGCGCAGCGGGTCGCCTGGAAGGAGGACCGCGTCGGCGTACTCGCCGGGTTCGGCACGGACGTGAATGGGCACGGCGCGACTCTACAGCGAGAATAGACGGATGAGGCCGTTGATCGAACCGAGCGTCGAGCAGGTGCTCGAGTTCTGCTCTCGTGACCCGATCGAGCGCGTGTTTCTCGAGGATGTCGCGCGACGCGGATTCGGCCGGTTCCTCGGGGTCGACGGCGACGACGGCAACCTGGTGTCGCTGTGCCACGTCGGTGCGAATCTCGTCCCGTCGGGCCTCCGGTGCGGCGCCTTCGCCGATGCCGCCTCGACAGGTGTCTCGAAGATGATCATCGGGGAGGAGCGGGCAGTCGCCGAGCTCTGGGCCGCGGCCGCTCCGCTGCTTCCCGAACCGCGCGCCGACCGGCCGCGGCAGCCCGTCTACGCGATCGCCGAGCTGCCCGACGCGGGCGAGACGGGATTGCGTCAGGCGACGCTCGACGACCTGGAGCTGCTGATGCCCGCGTGTGCCGCCTCGCACGAGGGCGAGCTCGGCGTCGATCCGTTGAAGCGCGACCTGGAGGGGTTCCG
>DASZLW010000307.1:0-3285 GCA_035552175.1 Gaiellaceae bacterium
CCACGTGACTCCGACACTCGTCCCGACCACCCACGAGGCACCGGTCGATGCCCCGGAGGCCGACGAGGCGGCAGGCGAGACGCCGGACGTCGAGGCTTCGAACGTCGAGACTGCGGTGCCCGAGACTGCGGTGCCCGAGACGGCGGCGCCCGAAACCGCCGAGCCCGAGACGGTCGAAGGCGAGGAGGCCGGGCCCGCGAAGGCCGAGGCCGTGCCGGAAGGGCTGCCCGGCGGATACGAGAATCTGACCGTGGCACAGGTTCACGCCGAGACGAAGGGCTGGAGCGTCGAGGAGCTCGAGGCGGCGCTCGCCTTCGAGCAGGAGCACGCGGCTCGCAAGGGCGCGATCTCCGCACTCGAATCCGCCCTGAACAAGGACGAGGCTGAAGATGGCGCATAAGAAAGGTCTCGGCTCGTCGAAGAACGGCCGCGACTCGAACCCGCAGTACCTCGGCGTGAAGATCTTCGGCGGCCAGGATGTGCGCGCGGGCCAGATCATCGTCCGTCAGCGTGGGACCAGGTTTCGTCCCGGGCCCGGAACGAAGCTCGGCAAGGACGACACGATCTTCGCCGTCCGCGACGGCAAGGCAGAGTTCCGCCGCAGCGGCGAGCGCCGCTCGGTCGCCGTCGTCGACGCGGAGTAGTCGATCCGGTAGAGGTCGTGTTCAACGACCGCGCCCAGATCCACGTCAAGGCAGGCCGAGGCGGCGACGGCGGCCTCTCGTTCAGGCGCGAGAAGTACGTGCCGAAGGGCGGTCCAGACGGAGGCGACGGCGGTGACGGCGGCGCAGTCGTCGCGATCGCCGACCCGGAGCTCCGCGATCTCTCGTCGCTGCAGCGGCGGCGCTGGATCGCCGCCGAGAAGGGCGGCAACGGCCGCGGCGCCCGCAAGCACGGTGCGAACGGCGAGACCGTGTTCCTGCGCGTCCCGGTCGGCACGCAGATCTTCGAAGACGAGGATCTGGTGGCCGATCTCGCGCATCCCGAAGCGTCGGTCGTGCTGGCTCGCGGCGGCCGCGGCGGTCGTGGAAACGCACGTTTCGTCAGCTCGACCCGCCAGGTTCCACGCTTTGCCGAGGTGGGGCTGCCGGGGGGTGAGCGTGACGTCGATCTGCACCTGAAGCTGCTCGCGGATGCCGCCCTCGTCGGGCTGCCGAACGCGGGCAAGTCGTCCCTTCTGACCTGGATCTCGAATGCACGTCCGAAGGTGGCCGAGTATCCGTTCACGACGCTTGCGCCAGTGCTCGGCACGGTCGACGCGCCTGACGGCCGCCAGCTCGTCGTCGCGGATGTCCCCGGGCTGATCGAGGGCGCGAGCGAGGGAATCGGCCTCGGGCACGAGTTCCTCGCGCACCTCGAGCGGGCCCGCAGCCTGGTTCACGTGATCGACGCCGCGAAGCCGCCCGACGAGCAGTGGCTCGCAATCGACGCGGAGCTCGCAGCGTACGGCGCGGGCCTCGACCGGCTGCCGCAGATCGTGGTGCTGAACAAGATCGACCTCGAGCCGGAGCCCGAGCTCGCGATCTCCGACGAGCGGATCATCGCCGTGTTCCCGATCTCGTGCGCAACGGGCCAGGGAATCGACGACCTGAAGAAGGCGCTCTTCACCCTCGTTCCGGAGCCGGTTGCCGGATCGTTCGATCCGGACGCCGTCGTCGACTATCTGGTCTACCGTCCCGAGCCGAAGGAGCGCCCCTGGAGCCTGCTCCGGACCGAGGACGGGTTCCGGGTGGTCGGAACCCCGCCCGCGGGGGAGGAGCTCGAGCGGGCCCTCCGAGCGGCTGGCGCACGACGCGGGGCGGCGGTCCAGGTCGGGGAAGAGTCCTTCGAGTTCGTTCCGTGATCGGGCTCTTCGGCGGGACGTTCGACCCGCCGCACAATGCCCACGTCGCGCTGTTGCACACGGCGCGTAGGGCGCTCGCCCTGGACGAGGCGGTCGTCGTCGTCGCGGCCGCGCCGGGGCACAAGGCGGTCGAGACCCCCGGCGATCACGCGGCTCGAGCTCGCGCGGGCCGCGTTCCCGGACGAGAACGTGATCCTCGACCATCACGCGCGCACGGTCGAGCTCCTGCGCGACCATCCGGAGTGGGAGGGCGCGACGTTCCTGCTCGGGGCCGACGAGTTCGCAGGCTTCCCCGGCTGGAAGGAGCCCGCAGAGGTGCTCCGGCTCGTCCGCCTGGGTGTGGCGACCCGTCCCGGTTATCCGCGTGAGCGGCTCGACGCGGTGCTGGCCTCGCTCCCCGCACCCGAACGAGTCTCGTTCTTCGACCTCGAGCCGCTCCCGATCGCCTCGAGCGAGCTGCGCGCGCGCCTCGATCGCGGCGAGGACGTCTCGGCCCTCGTCCCGGCGGCCGTCTCGAACCTGATCGCCCGCGACACGCTGTACGGCCACAGCTACACTGGTGCAGCTTGACGTCCATCGAACAGGCACGCCGTATCGCGGCGCTGGCGCAGGAGAAGCTCGCGAGGGACGTCGTCATCCTGGATATGCAGCCCGTCTGTACCTACACGGACTACTTCGTCGTGTGCACGGGAACGAACACCCGTCAGACGAAGGCGATCTGGGACGAGGTGCACCACGGGTTGAAGCGAGATGGAGGCCTGCTCCCGCGCTCGGCCGCGGGGGAGCGCGAGGCGACCTGGATCGTCGCCGACTACCTCGACGTCGTCCTCCACGTGTTCACGCCGGAGGCCAGGGAGTTCTACCGCCTCGAAGACCTGTGGGGCGACGTGCCGCAGGAAGCGCTCGAAGCCGCGGGCTAGCCTCGTCCGTTCGGGATGCGGCTGTCCGAGGGTCGAGGCTCCGGACTGCCGCTCCAGGTGGCGACAGATCGGAAGCGCGCCGCGCAACGGCCTCAACCGAGCGGCGGAGGTCGAGTTCGCCGCTACACTTCCGGCTCCCGGGCCCATAGCTCAGCTGGGAGAGCGCTAGCATGGCATGCTAGAGGCCGTCGGTTCGAGCCCGACTGGGTCCACTGTTGTCGGAATCACAACGACGCCCCTGCAAACGGACGACTTTTGTGTCCGATCGCTCAGCGAGGACATAGGGCACGTACGAACCCCGTCCCCGGGTTGAGGGTTCCTGTCCTGCGATCCCATCCGGTTCAAGTTCGAAGGTGCTCCGTTAGGTCCGCAGGTTCCTCCGGTTCGGCGGCGCTGGAGCCCCCATCCGGGGCTCCAGCTGGCCGTGGTCGGTGGTCGCGTTGGTGTGCGACGGCGGCTAGTGGCAGTCCCAGATCGCCTTGCGGGGCGATGCCGTATCGCAGCTGTTCTGGCTGAAGGTGG